>NZ_JANGFQ010000001.1:0-105983 GCF_024707025.1 Candidatus Culexarchaeum yellowstonense | reverse complement strand
AATTATGAAATTGGTGGCATGGAAAATGCAGGAACAGAAGTTTAGAATATCACCCACATGTAGAGGGGCAATATTCAGAGCAAAAAGATGGTTTTATGCCACATTCTACAACAAAAACATACCACAAGAAGTTAGGGAAGAGAATAAGAAGGCTTGGACTGAGCTTGCTAGGAGGATGGTTGAGGAAGCTAATAAATATGGATATGTAGATTACCCAACAAGGCTATCAATAAAATATGAGACAGGTCCTAATAAAGAATTTAAACCCATCTCAGCAACATTAGAAATCATGAATATGGTTCCAGTAAAGACAATAGTGATTTCATCAAGACCAGAAGCATTAAAAGAAGAAGAGAAGGAAATATTAAAGAAGCAATTTGAAGAAATATTAAAGAAGGCAAAGGAGCTTGGAGTAGACGTAAAAGAATTAATTAAAAGCTAAATATACAGTCGCCACAACTAAAATTTAGAGGATAACCGAAAATCATATCACACCTCCAATGAGGAGGAAATTATATTAAGGTCCATAATTCATCCCATTTAAAGTAGTGGATAAGCTAATAAATAGGCAATTTAGATATGAAATGGGATTTGAATGAGGAGTTATATAAAATTGTATGGGCCATCAATAGATAGAGGGTTAGAGGCTTTAGATAAATTGATGAAAGAAATAACCAAAGTTTACCCATATGGTGAAGCCATAGAGCGTATAATATCCATTGTAGACCCAAGCATAGACTTGAAAACTGGGAAGAGTATACGTGGAGGCAGAGAAGTAATAGGGGAATACGACTACGTAGTGGAATGGGCCAACACCCCAACATTAGAGCAGCTTAGAAGCCTAATAAGGAAAATAGATGAAGCACTACTATACACTGGATGCAGATACACCATAACAACGAAAGAAGAATAGAAGAGTTTAGAAGCATGGGGAAAAAAATAAAACCCAAAATTTTTATCCATAAATAGTGTACTGAAAATTTTGGGAGCCTCGGTCGTATAGTCCGGCCAAGTATGCAGGCCTTTCGAGCCTGCGATCACCAGCATGGGTGACAGGAAACCCGGGTTCAAATCCCGGCCGAGGCACCAAAATAAAAATATTATTTAAAATTCGAGTAAAAAGTTCATTTTAATAATGAAGCCAATTTCAACCCAAACTCTTCAGCAAGCTTTAAATCATTCTCGCTGGGGGTCTCTGCGATGAAGAATCCAGGCATTAAAACTTTTAAACCCATAAGCTTAGCATACTTGTTGAAAACCCTTTCCAATGCTATTCCACCATCCCATCCATAACTTCCAAAGAATGCAAATGATTTGCCTTTTAAATTTAGTATACCAAGCTCTATTGCTTCCAAAATAGCCGTTAGTAGGGTATGCATATCAGGAGTGACATTTGCATATCTTGCTGGAGAACCAAACACTATTAAGTCAGCATCATTCAAAATTCTCAATGGAAATTTCTCATTAACCTTCTTCAACAATATATTAACATTTCCACCCTTTTTAAGGCCATTAACTATAGCTTCAGCTATTTTCGCAGTATTACCGGTAACACTATCGTATAGCACAACTACGTTACGCATAAATACCAAACCCAGTTACCAACAAATATAGTGGAGACAGAATTTAAAATTAACTGAGAATAAAGAATTGAGGGAGAATAAATATGGGAAGACTATTTGGGACTAATGGGATTAGGGGGAGAATAAATGAACTCACTCCAGAACTAGCTGTGAAAATAGCATTATCCATTGGAACATATTTTGGTGGAGGAGAAGTCATGATTGGATATGATGGTAGAATGACGAGTCCAATACTATTTAGAGCTGTGATAAGTGGGTTAATGGCCTCTGGATGTAACGTTTACAATTCAGGCTTAACGACAACCCCACTACTACAATTCTCAATTAAAACTCTGAAACTTGATGGAGGAGTAATGATAACAGCAAGCCATAATCCACCTGAATTTAATGGAATAAAGGTTATCGGTGGAGATGGAGTGGAAATAGATAGACCTGAAGAGGAGAAGATAGAAGACATATTCTTTAATAACAAAATTTCCAGGAAACCATGGAATGAAGTTGGACATCTCAGGGAAGCTCCCAACATGCTTGATGAATATATAAAGTCGATCAAGAGAAATGTGAATGTTAAGGGGATTTCATCAATGGGTTTTAGGGTATTAATTGACCCTGGAAATGGAGTTTCAACTCTAACGATACCAAAATTAATGAATGAATTAGACTGTGAATATGATGTGGTTAATGGGGAGATAAATGGTGAGTTTCCAGGTAGAGGGGCTGAGCCAACACCCCAAACCCTAATTGAAGTAGCTAAAATCGTGAAAAGTGGAGGATACGATTTAGGAGTATCATATGATGGGGATGGGGATAGAGCAATATTCACAGATGATGAGGGGATTGTGCATTGGGGGGATAAGACTGGAGCAGTTATAGAGGAGCATATTCTGAAGAAGAAGGGGGGAGGAGTTATAGTTACCCCAATAAGCTCATCAAAGATAGTGGAGGAGATAGCTGAGAAGTATGGTGGTAGAGTTCAATGGACCGTTGTGGGTAGCGTAGTGGTATCACATGAATTGATAAGGGTTAATGGTGTAATGGGGATGGAGGATAATGGTGGAATAATGTACCCAGAACACCAGTACGTTAGGGATGGAGCCATGGCAACAGCACTAATGCTTGAAGCAATCTATGAAAATGGAATAAAACTTTCAAAAATGATATCAATGTTACCAAAATATCATAGTGTGAAGAAGAGGGTGGAATGTAGAAATGAAATTAAACATGAAGTGATAAGGAAGATTTCCACAAAAATTGAAAGTGAAAAGCACTATAGAGTGGAAAAGATAGATGGTGTAAAAGTTTGGCTGAATAGAGATACATGGATACTCATAAGAGCCTCAGGAACCGAACCAATAATAAGGATATATGTTGAAGCTAAGAGCATGGAAGAAGCTGAAGAATTGGCATTAAGATATGAGGGTGAACTGAAATCAATTATACGAGAAATGGGAGGGTAATAGTTGAATGATCACGAATCTGAAGCAATTATAAAAAAGATAATTGCATTCAAAGATCTGGAAGACGCCATACAACTGGCAATCTCACCATCAGATACATGTATAATTGCTGAAAACGAAATCTATCAAGCAGCAAAAATATCCCCACTAATATCAGAAACCCTAATGGGCATTCCAATAAGATGCTACACACCACTAGAATACAATAGGTATGTGGCACCCTACAGAGATGCAGATAAAATGATAATCATGATAGATGATGGGGAGAAGCTGACACCAAACATGAAGAACACCATAGAAATATGCAGAATAATGGGGGTAGAATCAATCATAATACTATTCAGCGATATAAGTGGAGAATTGAAAAGGATGATGACCCCAGAAATAATTCCACTAAAATTCAGCCCAAACCTAGAAGCCATGGAGAAACTTATAATATCAACAGCAATAACAATAAAGGTATTGGCAGAAGCAGCTTCAAGGAAAATGGATAATCCAAGGGCAAAAGACGTATTGAAAGGATTAGGAGAAGTAAAGGTTTACGAGGAAGATGAAAGGAAGTTAAAAAGTATTTTAATGGAAATTGCAAATGGAAACATCAAACATGTATTTAGCGACCACATGCTAATGGGGGTAATTGAAACTGTCATAGAGGAAACCACTGTGAAAAAACAGTATGCAATAAAAGTTTATAGAATGGACGATCACCCAAAAATCACAATGAACATAATAAGCAGAGGTGGAAAAACAGCAATATTCACATCAGAAGTAGAAGCGGATGTAGCAAAACAAATACAAAACTACATGAAGATGCATGGAAGAGAAGTTGAAGAGTATATGGAGAAGGGGGATCCAATAATAGCCCCACTACAATTAAGCATAAATCTATTTAAAGCAAAAAGGGAGGTGGCGTAAGAGAAATGCTCAGAAGACTACTAGAAATCATCGGAATATACAAGTTATATGAGAAGTGGCTTTGGAGACAAATAAAGGATAAGGAGAAGCCAACACACGTTGGAATAATATTGGATGGAAATAGGAGATGGGCAAAGGGGAGAAAGCTTCCACCATGGATGGGGCATGAAAAGGGGGCTGAAAAGGTTAAAGATGTAATAAAATGGTGTTATGAAACTGGAATAAAGATACTCACACTATACGTATTCTCAACAGAAAACTTCAATAGAAGTAGGGAGGAAGTGGAGGCAATAATGAACCTAGCAAAGAGATACGTGCAAGAATACATGAACGACAAAAACATACATGAAAAGAAGGTTAGAGTAAAATTGCTGGGTAAAAGAGAACTTCTAGATGAGGATTTAAGAAGGAAGATAGAGGAGCTGGAAAAGGTCACAGAAAACTATGATGAAAGATACTTAAACATAGCATTGGCATATGGGGGTAGAGTGGAAATAGTAGATGCAGTAAAGGAGATATGCAAGAAAGTTATGAATGGAGAGATTAAGGTTGATGAAATAAATGAGGAAGTCATTGAGAAACACTTATACACTTCACATCTCCCCCAACCAAGCCCAGACCTAATAATTAGAACCAGTGGAGAAGAGAGGTTAAGTGGATTCCTGTTATGGCAGTCAGCATACAGCGAACTAGTCTTCCTAGATGTATACTGGCCAGACTTCAGAAAGATAGATTTTTGGAGAGCCATAAGAACGTATCAGAGGAGGAATAGGAGATTTGGAAGATAACAGTGAAAGCAAGTTACCAAAAGTATCAATAATAATTCCAGTTAAGAACATGGAAAACACTATAAAAGACTTATTGGATTCAATAATGCAATTGGACTACCCAAAGGATAAAGTGGAAGTCATAATTATTGATGGAGGTTCCAATGATAAAACATTGGAAATAGCTTCAAAATATCCAGTAGAGATATTGAGGGAGGAGGGGAGGGGGCCAAATTATGGTAGAAAGGTGGGGGTAATGAATGCCACCGGAGAGATATATGCATTCACAGATGGAGACTGCATACTACCAAGGGATTGGCTTAAAAGGATAGTTGAAAAATTGAGGGATCCTGAAGTTGGATGTGTTGGTGGAAGCGTATTCGTATCGAAAGATCTAGAGGATAATTTAATTGCAAAATATTCAGATGAATCAATAATGAGGGTAATGCCAATAGCTGAGAAAACGGAGAAAACTGGTGATGTAAAGATCTTCAAACATTTAGCCCTATGCAACATGGCTGTAAAGAGGGACATATTAAACATAGTGGGTGGACTAAGGGAGGATATGAAAACCTTCGAAGACGTAGACCTCATGGCTTCAATATGTAAAAGTGGATATAAAGTGTTGAGAAGCCCAGAAATATATGTGTGGCATAAGCATAGGAGTAGTGTGTGGAGGCTAATTAAGCAAACATTCAATTATGGTAGGGGGGCGCCTAAATTCTTTAAAAATCACCCTGAAACACAGATAGCAAGGATATTTATGCTTGGGTTGCTTGCATTCATAATATACCTCGTAATAGTGATTGTTGGATTAATTATGATGATAAATGGCAATCCAACAATAATAATTGCAATATCAACCATTACGTTAACAGCGTTAATATTGGATGTAATGTACTATGCTATTAAAACTAGGAACCTGTTGAAGGCGTTACTATATCCATTACTTGATGCCATGAGAATAATTGCCTTCGCCAGTGGAAGCTTAATGCAAATGTTAATTGGTGGATAAATTCCATGGAAGCCCCTTCAAAACAATATTGGCAGGTAAAAGGTTAGCATACTTCTTTAAGAAGGAGAGATCGGAATTCTTATCCCTCAAATCATCTGGAAGCATATGTGGTATCTCCTCAATTATGGGATACCATCGACCACACTTCGAGCAGAATAAAACCCCCTCATCAACCTCCCTCATAAGACAAGCCTTACAATCAATGGAACTCAAATTCAAATCCTTAAGGAACTTGGCATTCAAACCACAATACTCCTCACATAAGACCTTCCTTCCAAGATCAACATTATACTCATACTTGTTCTCATGGAATACATAGAGCTGTAATGGGAAGTTCTTGCAAATTGGGCATGCAAGGATATCCATCAACCTATACTTCAAACCAGAGTACACCAAAACAAGATTTCACATGTGAAGATATAAGGGTAACTGTGCATTCATAGTAGGATGAAGAATGCTCTAACCTCATTCGCTGACAACTCAACGGAAAACTTTATGATGTAATCCCCGGAAACCGTATATGGTATGTAGCTCTTAGTAGCATTATCCACAACCCCCCTAACATCTGAATATGATATGCTAACCCCAATATTCGCATCCCTCAAATCCAAAGTGACATAAACCTGCACCCTATATGGCTTAGGATTACGAACCAAATAAACTAGACATATACGATAGGAATTACCAGCAGGATACAGTGAAACAGTGTCAAAGACCGCTTTAACCTCAACCCTCTCAGGGATGGACAATAACAATACTGATAAAATGCCAAGGGATATTACTATCAAGAAGAATATTGATAGAAGCTTAAAACTCCTACCACGACCAGTAAACCTAGATTTACCTGGCATTGGAAATCCAAGATAACTAGGGAAACACAAATATTTATCACTTACAATTTAAATAGAATTGATGAGCATACTACTAAGACCAGATTCAATAATTGTAATGGGGGATCCCGAAGTTAAGAGTAGATTATCATGGTACATTAGCGTTATGAGAGATGAGAAGCCAGCAAAATATCTGATATGCAAAAGGGTGAGTGCAGAATTCAACCCAGAAGATGACATGGAAGAATTATGGAGGGAGCATGACAAGAAGGCTATGGAATTCAAGAAGATATATGATGAGATAAGGGAGGGGGAATTAAACTTAAATGAATTGCAAACACCAAAGATTAGCTTCCTAGATTTGAAAATAGAGATAGTGAATAGAATGCTTAGGGAATGCACATTCTGTGAAAGGAGATGCAAAGTTGATAGGAGGGTTAAAGCTGGATTCTGCAGATTAAACGCCAATACATATGTATCATCATGGTTCCACCATTGGGGTGAGGAAGCCCCACTAGTTCCAAGCGGCACAATATTCTTCTCATCATGCAACTTTAGATGCGTATTCTGCCAAAACTATGATATAAGCCAACTACACCCACATGGTGGAGTGAAGGTGAATGCTGAAATGCTTGCAAAAATATCAACAACATTGAGGAGGGAGGGGGTTAGAAACATAAATTATGTTGGAGGAGAACCAACACCAAACCTACACACCATAGTCAGCTCACTCAAATACATGAACATAAACGTCCCACTACTATGGAATAGCAACATGTACTGCAGCGAGGAAACAATGAAAATACTCCTTGAAATAATAGACATAGGGTTACCGGACTTCAAATATGGAAATGATGAATGTGCAAAGAGACTTTCAGCTGCAGAAAACTACTTCAAAATTGTGGCTAGAAACCATAAGATCATGCATGACTATCCAATAGATATGATAATAAGGCATCTGGTAATGCCAAACCACATTCAATGCTGCACAAAACCAGTCTTAAAATGGATAAGTGAAAATACTCCAAGAGCACTTGTGAACATTATGGAGCAATATAGACCAGAATACTTGGTTGAGAAGTATCCAGAAAAGTATAGCGATATTAATAGGAGGGTGAGCTGGAGCGAAATGAATGAAGCATATGAATATGCTGAGAAACTTGGAATATGCTATAAGCCAGTTTCATAAATCTAAACGATCAATGCGCAATTAGACTCACAATAGACAACTATATCGAACAATGAAGTTAAATCGTCTAGTATTTTTGGGGAGAATGCTAAGGCATCATCCTCAATGGATAGTACACCCCCCTTGAAAAGGAGTATCAATTTTAAAGATAACAATCTGCATATCTTCAAAACCCTCTTAACCCTCCCCAAAAACATGTTTAGAGAAACCTTGTATAATGGCATGAAACAATTGCTACTACCTTGTAGGAAAACCATTGATGGCAAGTAAATTATCGAATCAATACCTTTACCAATAAATTTGAAAATGTCAGATGGGTTGAGGGGGGTATAACATTCCACTATGTATTGGGAATCCCTAAACTGCACATTCAATGGCTGAGGGAGCTCAGATATTATCAGAATCCTACCCATGGAGCTCACTATGAAATTTAAGAATCGAAGTGCATCACAGCCGAAGATGAGTATCGATTGAATATCACTTGAGGAAAGTAGCTTTAATGCATCTTCAAATGCCATCTTCACTAAGCTCACCCCGAATCATCCTCCACAAAATTACACTACCAACATGCGTACACACACTCCTCATCCTAAATTGACCGTAAAGCTTATGCTTAGAGTAGCATGTACAGAAGTACCTTCCAGAACTCCTTACGAAATAGACTATGTAGAATGGTTCACTATCCCCGAAATTCGATCTACCCCTAACAATCCAAACCCTAGACCTTTCAACCTCACTCACATCTATAAGCCTAGCTACACAACGATTAAACCATGATGAACTCTTACCATGAAATTTCAACATGAAACGCTTAAGCACATCTGAATCACAATACATCCACAATCCCATCCTCACATATAGCGAAGAATGCATGCTCACCCCTAGGTAGATAGGGACTATCCTCCACAACCATCTTCCTAACGAAATGCTCCAACCCCTTCTTCACATTACTCAAAGATGAATGCTGTAAGAACAATCTATGGGTTGTACCATGAGCAACCACATTCCCACCAGCAGCAGCAATGGAGCCACCAGCAGTTGGCCTCGATATTATTTGATTGGTTACAATGACGTAGACGTTGTAGAGCATTGCTATACGCATGAGGAAGTTCAGCATGTAGTTGAGGGTCTGCTGCCTAGCCACAAGCATCTCCCTACCCCTATACTCAGCTCGAACATGTGAAACAAGCCCATCAAGCACTATCAACTTAACATTCTTCTCCTCAATCAAATTGGGTGCAACAATTCTAATGCAATCTATCTGCTCATCAACATTAACTGGCTGAGATACGAATATACTTTTAAGTGGATCACTTAAATTGAACCTTTCAGCTATCCTACATATCCTAGCATCAGAAAATGTCCCCTCACAATCAATATAGAAAACCCCACCATTAACGCCGCCACTATTAGTGGTCAGTTGAGTTGTAACGGAAAGCTGGAAACATAATTGCGTCTTCCCAGAACCATACTCCCCAACAAACTCATATATACATCTAGGCTCCAAACCACCCCTCAAAAGATTGTCTATGGAGGAAACTTTAGTGGATATCCTTGGAAGCCCCCTCCTATAACTTGACAATTCAATTGCACTTACAATCTTACTCTGATGGAAAGCTTCCCTCACATAATATAAGGCTCTGCTCAGCCTCGAGTAATCAGTTATATCCATCATGGAAGCCAATTCATCTAAACTGTAAAGTGAAAGCTGCTTTGGACTTGATATCCCAATCTTCCTAAGCTTCTCAGCCGTACTTGGACCTATACCCGGAACATCCTCCAAGCAAGAATATTTATCGCTCATAACATTCACCCCTAACCAAGTTCTTCAACCAATTTAAATGGAGAATGACCCTATCCAATTCATTAACTAACGATGGCATACTATTAACCAGTAGAGAATCTATTTTTTCGAGGGCTTTAATGAAGGCTTTAAACTCATCGGTACTGATCATCGATTCAAAGACTATCTTACCACCATACTTGCCAGGTTTCAACGTTTTCTTCGGATATATCTTTAAAGTTAAACTAACTTTATCTTCCACCAATCTAAATGATAAGAAAGCTACATATTTTTCATGAACCTTTATCGGAATCATGAAACCTCTAGAATCATCATCCCACACAATAAACTTGGACAATTCAACCACCTCCAGACTCAGAATACTCATTCATAACCGCAACCCCCATTGGAGAAATCTTTAGGTAATATTTTCCATCACGATGAACCCCCTCAATTATTAAGCCATTAACTGATAACGTCGTCAAAATCTTCTTAGCCTCCGCAGCGCTCAAACCATAAACTCCAGTAATGTAACCTATAACCAGATCCCTTTCAACAACCCCCTGAGCTAGGAATGAGAGAACCCCATATGCCACATCAGCCCTATTACCAAACAATTTGACTAAAGTGTTCATTTGAGAAGGCTTTAGAGGTTTAAGTTCATCAGGAAACTCAAATTCACCCTTAAACTCAACTTTAACGCTATAACTTGCAAGATTAATGTTGCCACCCCTAAAAACCATGAAATAAACGTCATCATTGACGTTAATAGACTTAAGGACGTTTGGATCGTAAGATTTGGAGGTGAAGGTGCGGAGGAGAATATCCAATGAATCCCTAATTTTCGGGATTGGAGCAAAGGCGATGTCTATGATGGCTCTAACTTTAGAATTCAACCACAATGGGTTATCGCAAGACAATAAGATGTATCTAGACCTACTACCATTAATTAAATCGTAAAATGTAATTGAACGTTCAAATGAGATGGCATACTCTTCACGTAAAGCTCTAGACATCTCCGGAGCTATTATGTCGGCATCCTCAATTAACATGAAATCAAAATTCCTCCCAAACTTCATCAACATCAATAATGATGAGAGAACTCTAAACTCAACGGGCAGATGACTAACATCAACAATTATTAAACTCGAATTCAGATTTGAAAAGCCATACGTTGAATTGAATGATGAACCAATACGCCCAACGGACATCAAATCGAGAAGTCTCAACAATCTATGAACGTAAGGATAAGATCTTGAAATTAAACTTTGAGACTCAACTTCAGAAATTATGTCGGAAATCGAGAACTCCAACCCCCTCTTAGAAATCAAGCTAATTAGGGAATCAAGTAAAACTCTAGCAGAATCTTCACCTAAATGAAGACTTAACCTGAAAATGTCGGAAACAATCTTAGCTTCAATATATGGATCTTCAGAATCAAATTTGAAGGGGTTTATTGAAGCATTAAATCCAAGCTTCAACAATTTAGCATCATCAAAAGCGCTACGCAGATACTTGTATAAGCCAACTGAATCTATGATTAAGGCGCTTTCCCAATCTGCACAATCGATCACTGAGTAATTCACCCTAACCCTACTTTGCAGAGGACCAAATGAGCCTAAGACGAATTTACCATCATTGCTAAGTAAATCAACTAAATTCACTCGCATAACATTTAATGTGGACTCAAACATGTCTAAGCCACCCCCTGAACTATGGGCAAAACTTTGGAAATAATTTCATCACCACTCAAAATGACAACGCTCTCAGCTGGAATGGAAAGTGAGAGTGAATTGAGAATCCCAACAAGCTTAGAAACTGTAAAATCTAGATCATGAAATCCAACCTTAACATGTAACAATAAAATGTAAGATTCACTGGAACCTTCACCACCCCTAAATATTAAGTGATATTCGAATGGGAGGCCTAAAAGTATGCTTTTAAGCATAGCAGGGTCTCTAACATTATGGAAGAGTAAAGCTCCATAGACATGTGTAAATCCAATGGAATTGGAAACGAGTAACAGTTTATCAGAAACTTTAAATTTAAATCTCAGATCAACTTCCCGAAGGCTTTCGAGTTCTAAGCTTCTAAATACAAACTCCCTAAGACATTTTTGCTCTTCAGCTTTATTAAATCTTGGAAAATTAAGCTTACCATTACGAGTAAACTTATAAATTATGAACAAGGCGACCATGAGTATGGAGATTATTAGAAACAACGATGGATTTACTAGGAAAATAAAGAACAATACCAATAACATTAGAGGAATCCACATGCCAACCACACGAAAATATACGTGAAATTCAGAAATAAAGCTGGTTTAGATGTTCGACGAAAACGGCGAAAAACGAATATTCTATTTCAAACGAATAGATATTTATGTGAAAAAGTGTGAGTGATCAATTAAACATTGAAGACATGAAGATCCTCAGTGAAGAAACGAGGATAAAGATAATCAAACTACTATACGATAAGGGGGAACTTGGATTAAATGAAATATCGGAACAAATAAAGAAGGCGAAATCAACAACATCAGAACATTTGAAAATACTGTTAGAAAATGAATTTATAGTGAGGATACAGACTGAGAGGGGGTACAGATATAAATTAGCTGAAAAGGGGGTAAAAGCTGTAAAGATGCTATATGAAGGTGAAGAAATAAAACTTCAAAAGAAGCCAACTGGAGTAAACATCCAAATAATATTGAGACAAAGAATCCCATGGATCCGATCCGCAATACCAGCAATCACTGGAGCAACAATGATCATACTCAGCGGAACACCACACATAATCATAGCGCTATCAATATTAAATGGGGCTCTCCTCGGAATAATGAAATCAAAATTCAAAGATATAGTGATGGGAGGAGTAATATTCTCATTTATAACATCAATAATATCAGTAGGAAAAATAGGTGTAATTGCAATGCCAATAACATTGGCATTATCAATAATAATATATATTTGTGTGGGAGGATTAACATGGGCAATAATCAAACTGGTGATTAAACATGGTTAAAGTATGCCCAGAATGCGGGGGAGAAATGTACTACGATAAGAAGGGATTCTACGTATGCTTAAAATGCGGATTAACAATATCAAAATTCGATTCAAATATAAAGGATTCAAAGGGTAGAGAATTAACCGAAGAAGATAAGAGGAAGGAATACCTCAAATGGTGGTTAAGCTCGAAAAAGAAGTAGTTACAATATTGAGGGGCGAACCATGATGGATAACTCGGTAGTGGAGATAATAAGTATAGGGGAGGAGCTTCTGATAGGTAAAATAGTGAATACCAATGCACAATGGATTGCTAAGAGATTAACTGATATGGGATGGAGGGTTAGAAGAATAACCACCATTGGCGATGATGTGAATGAGATAATCTCAGCACTAAGGGAAGCCATAAATAGAGGGACCAAAGTTATAATAACCACAGGCGGATTGGGACCAACATTCGATGATAAAACAATAGAAGCTATATCAAAAGCTACAAACAGGATATTAAAGCTAGATGAAAATGTGTTGAGGGAGATAGAGGGAAAGCTTAAGAGGAGGGGGCGAACCCTAAGCGAACCAGCAAAGAAGATGGCATACATACCTGAGGGGAGCAGGATAATAAACAATTTAATTGGAACAGCCCCAGGGATAATTCTCGAATATGAGGGGACAACAATAATAGCCCTACCAGGAGTTCCAAGCGAAATGGAAGATATGTTTGAAAGGGAAGTTATAAAGATACTGGGATTCAAACATAAATTTCAAGAAAAGGAACTAACAATACATAACGTTCCTGAAGCCGAACTTGCACCCACAATAATAGAATTGATGAAGGAGATACCGGACATATACATAAAATCACATCCAAAAACGGAGCTCGGCGATAAAATAACACTAAAACTACACATATACAGCCAAAAGTATGAAGATAAGGATTGGAATAAAGTTATAGAAAAGGTGAAGGAGAAGATACGGGAAAAACATAATTACTGCGAAATAAAGGAAATATAACTTGATTGAAATGGACACAATAATGCTCATTGGGACAGCTGGATCAGGTAAAAGCAGTTTAACATACACACTATCAAGATGGCTTGAGGAAAACGATAAATCCACTGGAATATTAAACTTGGATCCAGGAGTTAGATGGCTACCATACTCCCCAGACATAGATATAAGAGATTACATAAACCTAGACCAAATAATGATGCACTATGAACTTGGACCAAACGGAGCATTAATAGCAGCTGTAGACATGATGATAAACTACATAAAAGACATAAGAGAGGAAATAAAAAGCCTAGACTGCGAATACTTATTAATAGATACACCAGGACAAATGGAGCTCTTCGCTTTCAGAAGGGTTGGACCACAAGTAATCTCAAAGATATCAGAGGAAAACATGATAATACTATTCCTCATAGATGCAATGTTCACACAAAAGCCAAGCGATTTCGCATCAGCACTACTACTCGCAACATCAGTGCAATATAGGTTCCTAAAACCACAAATAAACGTTATATCAAAAGCAGACCTACTAAGCCAAAACTTAAAGGAGAAAATAGAGGAATGGATAGAAGACCCTGAAACCTTAAAAATGGAAATAATATCCAGTGAAGACACTCTGCAAAGCGAAATAAGCCAGAGAATCGTAGATGTGATAAGTGAAGAAATGTTTGCGGAAATAGTATTCACATCATCAATAACGGGTGAAGGGGGAGATGCACTCCTAGGAAGAATAGAGAGAATACTGGGGAAAACGATAATAGAATGAGCAAAGCGTTTTTAAATTAGAGAAATTAAATTGGAGTGAGGTATGTGGGGAAACATCCATGGATGCAGCGAAGATAATTGAAAACGCATTAAAAGAAGGGAGAAAGTATTTAATGGAACATGAAGCAAAAAGCATATGCCAACAATATGGAATGAGCGTAACTAGATTCAAAGTGGCAAAAGACCTTAATGAAGCACTAAAATACGCTGAAGAAATAGGGTATCCAGTGGTCTTTAAAATAGTTTCACCAGATATAATACATAAAAGTGATGTAGGAGGGGTAATAGTAAACATAAAGAATGAAGAAGAAGCAAAAAATGCATATAAAAAGATCATGGAGAATGTTGCAAAAAACAAGCCAAATGCAAAAATAATAGGCATACTTGTACAGGAAATGGCCCCGGCAGGATTAGAGGTAATAGTGGGTGCAATAAAAGACCCACAATTTGGACACACAATAATGTTCGGACTTGGCGGAATATTCGTTGAAATATTGAAAGACGTAACCTTCAGAATAGCCCCACTAACCATGGAAGACGCCATGGAAATGATAAGAGAAATAAAGGGATACCCACTATTAAAGGGTTATAGAGGACAACCTCCAGCCGATGAAAATGCAATAATAGATACAATAATGAAAACATCAAAACTACTAACAGACTTCCCACAAATAAGTCAATTAGACCTAAACCCAATATTCGTATACGAGAAAGGGGCAAAAATAGTGGATGCGAGGATAATACTGGAATGACCAACGAAGAAGACATACTAAATGAAATAAGCAAACTAAGAGAAACATATAAGCAGTTAGAGGAGGAAAGAGGAAAACTATTAGAGGAGAAAAGGAGGAGAAAAGAGGAAATAGATGACCTAAACAAAAAGATAAGCGAAGAATACAAAGCAATTGGAGAGATTAATCAAAAAATATCAGAAAAAATAGAAAACAAGAAGAAACTAATACAATTGTTAAAGGAGAAGAGCAAAGAAATAATGGATTTACGTAAAAAAAGAGAGGAAATAGTCAAACAAATTAGAGAAAACAGCTTGAAAACAAATAAAGACGAAATGGAGGTAAAGAGGGAAATAGAGGAATTAGAATGGAGACAACAAACAACAATAATGTCAAAAGAGGAGGAGGAAAGGATAATAAAAAGAATTGCAGAGCTAAGTAGACTATTAAAAAACATTGAAAAAACCAAGAAGGCAAAGGACGAATACACTGAAATTAAGAGGAAGATAAACGAAAAAGTAATGGAAAGAGAGGATATTAAAAGAAGGGTGGATGAGATAAGTAAAGAGATAAACGAAATAATAAAGGAGAAGGAGGAAAGGAGAAAGGAAATTGACAAGTTAAAGGAGGAAAAGCAAAGGAAAACAAATGAATTGAATGAAGTGGATAACCGCATAAAAGACGTATTAAAGGAAGAGGAAAGGATAAGAGAGAGAATTGTGGAATTGCAAGCAGAAATGAGTAAGATAAAATTCATTAAAAGAAGAGAGGAGGAGATGAAGATAAAGGAGGATCTGGCTAGAAGGGCCCGTGAAAAGATTAAGAGGAAGGAGAAACTGAGTTTCGAAGAATTCCAAGCATTAATGGAAATGGATGAAAATCATCAACTATAAGTATAACCAAAAAATACTATTTTATGGTATTTGAATGAAAGAAAACGCTGAGAAATTACTCATAATATGTGTAGATAAAGATAATGATGTAGGGAAGGCTACTGGATTCAAAACACCCATAATAGGGAGAGAGAAAAATATTGAAGCTGCCGTGAAATTTGCAATAACATCCCCAGAAGACTCAGATGTGAATGCAATATTCGCAGCTATAAAGGTTTATGATGAATTGAAACGCAACAATATGGAATGTGAAATTGCAACCATTGCAGGTGAAGCAGAAGGGGGATTAAAATCAGATATAAAGATAAGGGATGAACTAAATGAAGTTTTAAAATCATATCAAGCCACTGGAGCGATATTTGTAAGTGATGGAGCAGCAGATGAACTAATAATACCAATAATACAATCAAGAATACCAATAGTATCAGTTAAAAGAATAATAGTACAACAGGAGAGGGGGGTTGAAGAATCATACATACTATTTGCAAGATACCTAAGAAAGATCGTTGAAGAATCACAATACGCAAGAATATTTCTAGGAATACCTGGATTATTATTCCTATCAATGGCAATATTGATAGTCACAGGATACTCCCAGTATGCGGGTATGGGTGCATTATTCATTGTTGGAATAGCATTCATAATACGTGGATTCTCCATAGATACATATGTAATTGGATGGTTAAAGTCCTCCCCAGTAATATTCTTCTCAAGCCTCATGGGGGTAATAACAATACTAATATCAATGTATATGGGCGTGGGGAAAGTCCTATCTGAAATTGCTGTAAACCCAAATTTAATGGGTAATATAGCTGGGATGGCTGGAACATTCATAGACGTATCAAGCGACATAATCCTAATAGGCTTCTCCATAATAGTTGGAGGTAGAATTATTGAGAAAGTATTGAGGAAGAGTAGTAAAGTTTGGCATAACATAGTTAGTTTAACATTCATAATAACTGTAAGGCCACTATTAAAGGGGGTTGCAGAAACACTAATAAAGCAAGAATACTCAATTCAAGCCATTCTAACACCACTAATAATACCAACGGTCACCACAATAACCCTAATAATACTCTTCACATTAATAGAGGGGGTAATCTCAAAGAGAGGGGGGAGGGGAGGGAAATGAAGATTAGAATTGGAATCATTGGAGGATCTGGACTTGAAAATGCAATAGAGGGAGAAAGAGTATTGGTGAATACACCATATGGTGATGTACTTGTCAAAGTAGGTGTTATGGTAAATGAGAAAGTCGCATTTATACCTAGACATGGAGAAAGACATGAAACCCCACCACACAAAGTGAACTATAGAGGAAACTTATGGGCATTGAAAACTCTTGGGGTTGAAAGGGTGATAGCCACGAATGCCGTTGGAGGGATAAGGGATGGTCTAAACCCAGGAGACCTACTTATACCACATGACTTCATAGACTTCACAAAGGGGAGAACATACACATTTTACGATCAAAAAGCAGTTCATGTAGATTTAACAACACCATACTGCCCAGAGATTAGAAGGATAATCATTGAAGTTGCTGAGGAAATGGGCATCAAAATTTGGGATGGTGGAGTATATGTATGTACGGAGGGACCTAGATTTGAAACCCCCTCTGAAATAAGGATGTTTAGACTTTTAGGAGCAGATGTGGTAGGTATGACTGGAGTCCCAGAGGTCATTCTGGCAAGAGAATTGAAAATGTGTTATGCAACAATATGCGTAATTACAAATTACGCTGCTGGAATGCAGAAGAGGATATCACATGAAGAGGTAAATGAAATTATGAGGGGAAAAACGAGGGTTATTGTTGAAATTATGAACAAAGTTGTTCAGAGAATACCAGTTGAACGCAAAAATTGTATGTGTGGATTATAGGGGACTAATATTTAGAAGAACACTCTCTCCAAGCTATTAAGAATCTCACATCCACCTTCACGCACCAAAGCCATCTCCTCAACCCTAACGCCACCAACCCCCTTAATGTATATCCCAGGCTCTATGGTAACGATGCTACCACTGGGTAGAGGTGAATTATTCCTGGAATTCAACCCAGGTTCTTCGTGAACTGCTAAACCAACACCATGACCGAGACTATGCGTGAAATATTTTCCATAACCATACTTCTCTATTACACGTCTAGCAGCAGCATCAACCTCAGCTCCAGTAACCCCTGCTGAAAGGACACCCACAGCGGCGTTTATGGCTTCAAGCACAGGGGTGAACATCTTCTTCAAATCCTCATTTATGGAGCCTACTGTAATGGTTCTAGTTATATCTGAACAGTATCCACCATACTTAGCGCCAACATCTATAACCACCAATTCACCTTGACAAACCCTTTTCTGTGTTGTGGAAGCATGTGGAAAAGCTGAACGAACCCCAGAAGCCACTATACTATCAAAAGCATACCCTTCAGAACCAGCTCTCCTCATAGCATACTCAATTTCACCTGCAATCTCCACTTCACTCATCCCTTCATGTAAAACACTCAATAAATGTTTAATGCTCTTCTCAGATATGCTTAAAGCCTTTCTAATCAAATCAATCTCTTCAGAATCCTTTACAGACCTAATCTGCAATATGGATGTTGAGAAATCCATGAATTCAGATACATTCAATTTCTTAGCCAATGTGGAATACATATCAATATTCATGTACTGGCGTTCCACCGCAATATTCCCACTTACATGAAGCTCCGTCAACTTAGAATTAATAACATCAGATAAACTCATATCTGCCTTTAGGGGGATTACTACACCATGCTTAAATGTCTCTGTAGCTTCATCAAACTCCAGCTCCGAAACTAACAATATAGGGTCAGCATCTATGGGAACTATTAGGCTCCTACCCCTAGGGAATCCCGTCAAGTAATATATGTTCAATGAATTAAATAGTATTGCAGCTTTAGCCCCCCTCTTTTCAATCTCTCCACGTACCATCGCTAAACGTTTCCTAAACGTTTGAATTGATGGCAAAAATGACACCAAAAATATAATTGAGTAAACTTAAAATTTAAATACATTGTTTTGGGATTTAATCATCCACCCATATTAACAGATTCTGGGGAGCTGCGACCCAATTGGTGGCGGAACAACCCTACTCCCACCAATTACGGTTTCCATAACAACATACCCCTTAGGGCTACTCCTAACTTCACCAATTATGCTTGCAGATTCACACCCTTTAAATCTCCTTATCCTATTTAGGATGTCATCTGCATATGCTGGATCCACACTTAAAACAGCTCTACCCTCACAGGCTAAGTATAGGGGATCTAAACCCATCATCTCACATACGGCTTTAACCTCAGATCTAATTGGTATCTTGGATTCCTCGATCCATATACCAACATTACATTTACTTGCCCAAACATTTAAAGCCTCAGCTAAACCCCCCCTCGTGGGATCTTTAGCGGCATGAACACCTCCAACTTCAAGTGCAGCCTCCATCACATTATATATTGCAGCAACATCAGATTTGATTTCCCCAATAAAGGATAACCCTTCCCTAACAGACATTAAGGCAATTTCATGTTCACCAATACTACCAGTAACAATTATCTTATCCCCACACTTAACGCCACGATCAGTTATAATTTTACCCCTTGGCGCTATTCCAATCCCACTCATTCCAATAACTATTTTATCCAACTTACCCTTAGGTATAACTTTAAAATCTCCCCCCACAATGGCAACATTATTTTCCTCAGCCGTCTTAATCATCGAGTTAACAATTAGTTCAAGATCTTTCATTGGAAACCCCTCTTCAACAATTATATTATCCATTATGGCAAGGGGCTTAGCACCCATAACAGCAAGATCGTTAATTGTACCACATACAGCTAAAACACCAATATCCCCACCTGGGAAGAATATTGGATCAACAGTGTAACCATCTGATGTCATAACCAATTCAAAATCACCTATAGGGATTGATGCACCATCATCAAAATCCCTCAACCCCACACCCCCAAAAACATTATGAAGCTTAACTCTATTAACAAAAAGCTTATCAATGAGCTTATCAGTCAGCTGCCCACCACTACCATGGAAAAGCTTTACAAACTCATCAGACATATTCATGAACCAAAACATAATACTTAAAAGTATGAGATAAAAATATCGTGATAGCACAGCAAGGGTGAAATAATTGAGCTACTACCAAGGGAATGACCTTAAAAAACCATCAGGAGGAAGAAAGAGGCCTTATAGGGAGAAGAGGAAATATGAATTGGGGAGACCCCCCACAAACACCATTCTCAGCGAAAATGATGAGAGAGTGAAAATTAGAGTTCGTGGTGGAAACATAAAAGTGAGGCAGAAGAAGGCTGCCTACGCAAATGTGGCAATAACTGATGAAAGTGGGAGAAAGGTGGTTAAGGTGAAAATCATACGAGTAAAGAGCAACCCAGCAAATCCAGAATACGCAAGAAGAGGGATAATAACGAAAGGGGCAATTATAGAGACACCAATAGGAGAAGCAAAAGTTACCTCAAGACCAGGTCAACATGGAGTTATAAATGCAGTATTAATCAAAAAGATAAGCTAAAAACAGTAATGAGTAATAAGGAAGACAAACATCCTATAAATAGATAGCCTTCAAAATATAAATTTATGAGGAAACAATGAAATTAGGGTGATAAACATTAATGGAGCTAATGCATATACAGGTAAGGAAACTGTGAAAAGAAGGAAGAGTATAATATGGCCAGCATACATAGATGCAACATTAACCAGAAAATATGGGAGGAGGATTCCAAAGGACATGGCAGTACCAAACCCAACAATAGAGGAAATGGAGGCAGCAGCAAAGGAGCTGAAAATGAAGTACACCGTGGAAAAGGGTAAAAAATATCCAAAAACGTGGTTTAAGTCTGAAGGAAGAATAATAATAGAGGAAACGGGGAGGAAGACGGAGATTATTAAGAAATTGGCATTAACAATAAGTAAAATGAGAATTGAAAAACAAAGAATTAAAGAATCTGAGAAAAGCAAAGGTAAAAAAGCGGATTAGAATTAGTAAATGAAGCTTTTTGCTTAAAATCACAATAAACTTATAAGTTTATTCAACAGTAAAAATTATGTTGAAGTGGAGATGATCCCTTGACGCATGCAGGTAAAATCCTGCATAAAGTGAATGAAAGGCTAATTCTAGCGAGAGCAAAAAAAGCTCCAAAAACAGATTCAAAGGTATATGATGCTGATGGGAAAATCATTGGAAGCGTATACGAAGTATTTGGACCAGTAAAAAACCCATACATCCTAATAAAGGTATCAAATGAAAAGTCAACCCCCAAAATAAAGGGGGATAAAGTATACTTCGAAGAGTAGGAGGAAGATTAATGGGGGAGCCGGATAAAACCGTAAAAATATGTCCAGAATGCGGAAGCACAAATCTAATTAGAGATGAAGAAAGAGCTGAAATAACATGTCTAAATTGTGGATTAGTAATAAGTGAAAGGATGATGGATCCAGGACCTGAATGGAGAGCATTCAATCCGGAGCAAAAGGAGAAGAGAACCCGTGTGGGGGCACCACTCACATTGACAATACATGATAAAGGATTATCAACTATAATTGATTGGAGGGATAAAGACAGCTATGGTAAAGACCTAACACCAAAAAGGAGGGCACAAGTATATAGATTGAGGAAATGGCAGAGGAGAATTAGAATATCAGATGCCACGGAAAGAAACCTTGCATTCGCATTACAAGAAATAGAGAGGATAACATCCCAACTTGGACTGCCAAAAAGCATACATGAAGAAGCTGCACTAATATATAGGAGAGCTGTGGAAGAAAAACTCGTTAGAGGTAGATCGGTGGAAAGCATGGCTGCAGCAGCCATATACGCTGCTTGCAGAAAATATGGTGTACCAAGAACTCTTGATGAAATAACGAAAGTCGCTAGGGTAAATAAGAAGGATATAGGGAGAAGCTATAGATTCATGGCTAGAGAACTCATAAAGAAGGTAAACCCAACAAACCCCGTCGAATACATACCAAGACTTGCAACACAACTAGGACTTGTGGGGGACGTACAAATACATGCAAAGAGAATAGTGGATATAGCGAAGAACAATGGATTAACATCAGGCAGAGGCCCCATAGGAGTTGCTGCAGCAGCAATATACATAGCAAGCGTGATATTAAATGAAAAGAAAACGCAAAGAGAAATAGCAAACGTAGCAGGAGTCACTGAAGTAACAATTAGGAATAGATATAAAGAATTGGCTGAGAAAATAGTCATAGACATACCACTTTAAACCACGAAACACAATTCATTTACAATTTAAAATATAAATTAGTTTGAATTATCATAATATTAACTGAAAATTATTGGAGTAGATGATATAAAATGCCTAAAGCAGTAAAACTCAGCGAACTGGAGAAGAAGGCCATAGAAATAATCATTAAGAGAGGGGAAAATGGGATAATGCAAAGCGAATTATGGAAAATCCTTGGAACAGATAGTAGAGAGGGGTCGAGAATAGCTATCAGACTGGAAAAGAAGGGATTTGTGACTAGAGAACCAATAATACATGAAGGAAAACATACATATATACTTAAAATCGTTAAAAAGGAGCCTAAGAAGATATCAATATCAAGTGTAAAAGGGATACCATGCTTCACATGCCCAATAATAACGAAGTGCGGTCAAGGAGGCGAAGTAAATCCAATTACATGTCAAAAAATGACGGATTGGATTATGAGTCAGGTGGAGGGAATGGAGGAAATTGAAGGGGGGGCACCACAATAGAATGGATTACTACTATCGAAAAGCAAAAGCCGAAGGTTATAGATCTAGGGCAGCATACAAATTGAAGGAGATAAATGGGAAATATAATGTTATTAGGAGAGGAAACATAGTTGTAGACTTGGGAGCTGCACCTGGAGGATGGATACAAGTTTCAAGAGAAATTGTAGGGGATGATGGACTAGTGATAGGTGTAGATATAAATGAAATAGAGAAGTTCCCATGGAGTAATGTCATAACAATACAAGCAGACATAACGGATGAAAAGATAGTGGAGATTATAAGGAGCGTAATCCCTAATGGGCGCATGGTAGACGTGGTACTATCAGATGCAGCTCCAAAAATTTCTGGAATATGGGATACTGATCATGCAAGACAAATATTCATAGCAGAAAATGCATTAAAAATAGCTAAAGAATTACTGAAACCAGATGGGAGATGTGTAATAAAGGTTTTTCAAGGCCCTCTATTAAACGATTTCATAAATAAAGTTAAAGGAGAATTCGTAGAGGTTAAAATATTCAAGCCAAGCGCTTCGAGGAAGGAGAGTTCAGAAGTATATGTGATAGCTAAGAGGAGGAAGATTTCACTAAGTCAAAAATGATCTTTGAAGGAGCATTCGTCCTAATCCCCTTAGCATGGAAGTGGGTTCTAGAAGCGAAGAAACCCATGGATTTAAGTTCTTCTAAAATATCATCGACACTTGGGGAAGAGGTTTTAAGGATTTTTGAAATTTCATCCAAAACATAGAATGTTGGAGGCCCCCTACATTCATCAAGTATAATGTCCAAGAAACGGGTTAAATCGGGGGTGCTAGCATGCTTCCTTAACTCCACTATGAATTCTGGATTGAAGAGTGGGCCTACCCAAAGGGGGCCTGAGAAGTGGAGTTTGGAATTACAATTTGGACATTCACGTACATCAGGGGGCAGTATGCCATTCACAACAAATCTATGGAGACACTTATCGCAAAAGGATATGTAGCCAAGTTTCGACATAGACTCATTCGCGAGATCTACACTAAAATTGAAGCGTGCAAATATCCTTATGTAATGCGCCCTAGAATAGCAGAGTAATGGGGTGCATGAGAAATCATATGTGGAAACATTTCTCGAAATGTATCCAAGCAATATTCTAACAGCAATCTCCTGTGAGAAACTGGATTCAATGGGTATGGATCCATACCTCCTCAAACATGTGGTGGGATATTTGCCAAACAATACTGGAACATCGGTGGCAGTGATGCACATAAGCCCACCATCCTTTAATGAGGCTATGGCAGGCTGAATAAACTTCGATGGAGAGCCGAAGGGATCTATATCAATCACATGGAATCTCCTATTAAAACTGCTATTCATGAAAAACATCCTTCTCGCGTCTAAACAGGATACTATCACAGATGGTTTAATCGAGTTAAGGAGTATATTTTTATGAATTAATTCAACAGCCAATGGATTCCAATCATTAAACCACACCAGATCAACCCCATCCACTTCAAGACCATATCTTATACCACGAACACCAGTACCTGAGAAAGCATCACAAATCCTAAGATTCTCAGAGACGAAACTTCTAAATTGATTCACAACTAATACTGATAAACTTCTATCAAAAGTCATCCTTGGATTGTAAAATACTGGGGCATGTGATGGCTCATCATCGCCAACGTAATGGCCATAATAATCCATGTCTGGAACATAAAGTTTAGCTTTCCCCTCACATATCACCTTAAGCTTCAGATCATCAGGTAAAGTCAATCTACATCCCTCCAACCAAAAGGTTAAATATCTTATTTGGAAGCAACATCCTATTCTCAAAGGTTACTGTGAAAACTTTATAATCAACTTTTATTAGATCCCTTAAATTGTTAACCACTTTCCAGTGGACAACCATGAGAATAGGCTTATTAATTTTGGGAATTGAAGATAGGAAATTCAACACCACATTACTCTTCAATTCCATAGGGCCAACCTCATCAAAAACAATTACATCAGCATCCGTCAAAGCAGAGTTTAATGCATCAATTAAAACATCCTCAAAGGATTTCAACTGCACATAATACTTGCCAACCATAACTGGGGAAGGAATATTTACATGAGCCAATAATCCACTCTTACCACTCATCAAATCCAAAACTTTAAATCCAACTCTAACTCCCCCCTCCCTAATCTCGGGACAAATAACTCCACCAACCCTTAACCCCCTCCCCCTCAACAAATCTATAACCTTAAGGCAAACAGTAGACTTACCCACACCAGGCCTCCCAGTTACAACAATAATCATAAACTTAACCTGTAAAACTTTATTAAATAAACCTAGATAAGTTTAAGTTCGAGATTAATGTTATGTTGATAGCTGGAGTAGATGAGGCAGGAAGAGGCCCAATAATAGGACCAATGGTAATAGCTGGAATAATGATTAGAGATGAAGACCAAAACAAACTTGTGGAAATAGGAGTTAGGGATTCCAAAATGCTTACAAGGGAGAGAAGGCAAAAACTATATTACAAAATCTTAGAGTTAAGTGTTAATTGGACATACCAGATATTAACACCCATGGAAATAGATCAAGCAGTACAATATAAGAGGAGGACAGGGATAGGAGTACTAAACAAACTGGAAGCTGAGATTATGGCTAAGATAATAAATGAGTTGAAACCAGACGTGGCATATGTTGATAGTGCAGATGTAGACGAAGAAAGATTTAGAAGGATGATCATGGCAAAATTAACCCATAAAATTGAAGTAATATCAAAACATAAAGCAGACCAAACATACCCAGTAGTCTCAGCGGCTTCAATAATAGCGAAGGTGAAGAGGGATTCAATAATAGATGAAATAAAGAGGGTTTATGGAGATGTAGGCTCAGGATACCCAAGCGACCCAAAGACAATACTATTCATAAAGAAGTGTCTGGAAAGGGGGGAACTGCCCGACTTCATAAGGAGAAGCTGGTCCACCCTTGATAGGGTTAGAAGGGAAATATAGATTATAACTTCACTTCATCCTCAGCAGAGGAAGAGCCTACTTCACCAAACGATATAATCACACAACTAGGAATAGTCATCTTCAATTTAAACATATGAGGTTTGTAAATTCTAAGTGGAAGTGAAACTTTATCAATAGATACATTTTCACCCATAACCCTTAAAACTGTGAACGCCTCAACCACCCCGCCCACAAGCTCATAGGCACCTACCCCAAGATCCATCCTCCTAACGAAGACTAACGGCAACTTCAATTTTTCGTGAAATTCTGGAGGTAAAACTTTACTTAGAACATTAAGATCTTCCCTATCAATAATTATATCAGAACCATCCCTAGCTTTAACTGATGGAAGGTTGCTGGAAACTATTTCTTTTAAAGTCTTATATTCCGCTGGTAGATGACTATTAATCCTATCAATTTCCAATTTATAAATCAAGTTTAAAACCCTATCTATACGTCTATAATCAATATGCATTAAGATCACTTCTCAACATACCTTGCAACCACCATGGCATGATCCTTATCGTATGGCTCTAAATGAACTACACTTATTATCTCAAAGCCGCCATCCACCAAACAATTTATTTCACGCTTATAGACTTCACTTGGTTCTAAAGTTACATCAATACTCCTAGCCTTTATTGCAAGCATAGCTAAACCATTGGGTTTGAGGAAAAACTTAGCATTATCTATCAATATTTTAGCTTGATCAGGTTGAGCTACATCACAATACATCCCATCAACAATTGGAACTATACTCCGATATGCAGTTGGAGTACGGGCGTCCGATAATATTGGAACTATATTCCTTCTCTTCTCACATAAAGCCATAAACTCCCTGAAAGGTCTTGGAGCAACTTCAACTCCAAATACGCATCCATCAGGCCCAATAATGTCGCTCACATGGCTAATGGTTGTGCCAGTTGAAGTCCCCAAATATAGCACATACGAACCTGGCTTAACAGATATTTCACTTACACCCTTCAATATTGCTGCAGCAAGTTTACTTCTAAAGGCATTCCAAACTCTAAACTCAACACCACCATGGGAGACAAGCTGCTCACCATATACGCGAACTCCTGGAACCATATTGACAGTTGCAAGCCTCTTAGAACCATCTTCAAATTCACACCAATACACACCTTTAAACTTGCCATCCTCATATATTTTGGTTAAACTCATTTTCACCGCCTCCTCCTAGCCTTCCCCCTCTCCTTAACCTCAACACGCTTCTTAACGGGCTTTGGATAAAGCTTTCTGATCTCCTCAATCCTCTTATAAAGGTCTTCCTTTAACTGATCACCCACATATATGCCTGAGAAGGCATCAACCCTAGCCGCTATGGCAAGTCTACCAGCCAAGGCTCTAGCTATCTTCCCCCTCTGCCACTTTGGAGCCCCATGAACTTCCTGACATTGAAATATCACACCATGTTTAGGAGGCCTTGTACCTGTACGTAAAGCTCTAAATAGAGCCTTCTCAGCCCCAAGAACCTGAATTGTACTTGAGGGGAGTCTAGCAAGTTTATCCAATCCACCAGCCAATGAAATCAATCTAGCACTTATAAGGGGGCCTACAAGAGATTTCAAATTTGGACATACATCATCAGCTACGGAATCAACATAACTCTCCAACTCATCCTTCAAATCATATAGATGCATTATATTCCGAGCAAAATCCATAATAGCGTTAATATCATATTCGTTGAAGTCAGCTCCTATAGACGACTTGGCAGCAGATAATATTTTGCTAGAAGAAGATTCAGAAACCCCTAAAGCAGACAAGCTACTTGCATTATACTTATCCCTTGAACCAATATTACCCACAATCTTCGCATACAATCTATGATCATCAACTATCGAGTTTAATTCTGGGAAGTGAACGCCATACCATTCCCTCAAACGGCTAATCATCATATTCAGTATCTTATTAAGATCGTCTATGGCGTTAATTGATTGTGCAAGAAGTAGATCTCTCTTCTCAACAGCCTTCCTCAACCTCCTCCTAGATAGGAGTAATGAAACTTCATGTAGGAAAGTATAATAATCTTTAACTGTTGAAACAACCCTCTGCGAAACAGCTACATCAGGCAGAGCACCCCTAAACCTCTTGAATAATGGGTTAAGAGGGTCTATATGCAATTCAAAATCATGTAAAAGTCGCCTAACCATCATAAATAGCTTCTCATTATCGAAAAATACTTTACCAGCTTTAAAGGATGATGAAACCTTATTGCAAAAGGACTTCAACTCCTCAATCATTTCACCATTATCCAATCTAAAAAGTTTATCTGCAATAGCCTCCATATCTCCAGTGAAGGGTTCAAATATCAAAACCTTCCCATCAACGTCAAATAACATAAATCCAAATGGAGCATCCACCACAAAATACTCCAAACTAGACATTGAACACCACACTAACCAATAATGCATAATGACACAATAACTTTTAAATGTTTTATATCAATAATAGACGAGGGCTTAACATTGGATGTGGATATAAGCACGAAAATAGCAAACTTAAAAATTAGAAACCCACTGATACTCGCATCAGGGATTCTTGGAACAACGGGAGCCATATTAAAGAGAATTGCAATGGCTGGCGCTGGAGCCGTTACAACAAAATCGGTTAGCAAAAATCCAAGAGTAGGATTCCCAAACCCCACAGTAGTAAAACTCGAATATGGATTAATAAATGCCATTGGACTATCAAACCCCGGAATACATGAATTTAAAAACGAAATAAGAGTAGCGAAGGAAGGGGGAGTTCCAGTAATAGTATCCGTCTTCGGAGAGGAAGTGAAGGAATTCTCTGAAGTAGCCTATCAAGCTGAAGAGGCAGGGGCCGATGCAATAGAACTAAACCTATCATGCCCCCATGGACCAAACATACAATATGGACAAGACCCAAAACTAACATATGAAGTAGTAAATGCCGTAAAAAGCACAGTAAAAATACCAGTATTTGCAAAACTAACACCAGAAGTAACAGACATAGTGAAAATAGGGTTAAGTGCAGAGAAGGCTGGTGCAGACGCCATAACGGCAATAAACACATTAAAAGCAATAATAATAGATATAAAGATCGCTAAACCAATACTATCAAACATATATGGAGGATTAAGTGGGAAAGCCATAAAGCCAGTAGCCATAAGATGCGTATACCAATTATATGAAGCATTAAGCATACCGATAATTGGAGTTGGAGGGGTAACAAGCTATGAAGACGCCATAGAATTCATCATGGCTGGAGCCAGCGCAGTACAAATAGGATCTGCAATAGCATTTAAGGGTATTGAAATATTCAAGGAAATCGAGCAAGGAATTATGAATTTCATGAAGAATGAAGGATACAAGTCAGTAAAGGATATGATAGGGTTGGCACATAAGAGGTGAAGTTTATGAAAACAATGCCATCAAGAATAATAGCAGTAAGGGATGAGGGGAAAGATAGGAAAACGATAACGGTACACAATAAGGAGATAGCTGAAAAAGCCCATCCGGGACAATTCATAATGGTCTGGATACCAGGAGTAGATGAAATTCCAATGGGGATATCACATATAGGGAGAGAGGAAATATCGTTCACGGTACATAGGGTGGGGGAAGCTACAAACGCACTATACAACAAGAGAGTAAATGAGTACATCGGGGTTAGAGGACCCTATGGCAGAGGCTTCAAAGAAGTGGATGGGAACATAATAGTTATTGGTGGAGGAACAGGCACAGCACCACTAATGCCACTAATTAGGAGGCTCTGTGAAAGAGGGGGGAATAATGTTACAGTCATAAATGGAGCTAAAAGTATTGATGAAATGGTGTTTAAGGGGGAATTAAATGAACTGGCAAAACTGGGGAAGATCAAATATATACCAGCAACGGAAGATGGAAGCCTAGGATATAAGGGGTTGGCAACAACTCTACTCGAAAATCTACTGAGGGAGGGAGAGATGCCCAATGAAATATACGTATGCGGACCCGAAGTCATGATAAAGAGGGTTGTGGAAATAGCATTGGAAAGGGGTATACATGTCCAAGCATTGGTGGAGAGATATATGAAGTGCGCAATTGGAATATGCGGTTCATGCACCATGGACCCATTGGGAATAAGAGTATGTGTAGAGGGGCCAGTAATACCAATAGAAATCCTAGCAAAAATAACTGAGCTAGGTGTATATAAGAGGGATTCCTCAGGGAGGAAGATAAAAATATGAAGCGCTAAAAATTTAAGTAGCCCATTAAACCATAAAATAGTGAGCAAAAATGCCAAGCCATGGATCACTAACAAAAGCTGGGAAAGTTAGATCGGCAACCCCAAAAATACCAGCTAAACCAAGAAGAAACTCCCCTCCAAGATTGAGATGTAGGAAAATATACTTTAGACGCGAAATTATGGGAGGAGTCCCTTGGAGGAAGGAGAAGACTTAGAGTAAATGAAATAATTCAAGCTTCCCAGCATCCTGAAAACAACATAAATAATTTGTTTTAAAATAATTCAGTTTATATTGTAGGCGGGGGTTGCCGAGCCAGGTCAAAGGCGCGAGGCTCAGAAGTTAACTGGGAAACCTCGTGGCGTAGGCCTTCGTGGGTTCAAATCCCACCCCCCGCATCCATTTAAATTCACAATTAAAGTTGGGAGAATTATGTTTAATAGCAAAAATGAGTTAAAGTGTTTTGGGATGAGAATTGGCAAAAATAGTAAGAACTGGTGTAGCATTTAGGAAAGAGACTTTGAAAATGCTCAATGAATATATGGATAAGACGGGGATGAAGAATAGATCCAGAATAATTGATGAAGCATTGAGATTATACCTCTCAGACAGAGGGATTATGATGGAGGAGGGGATGTTTGGAGGAGTAATAGCAGTATACTTTGACCATGAAGCAGAACAAAAATTAACAGAACTACAACATGAATTTCTAGATATAGTCATATCAAATACGCATGTACATTTAGATGCGGAGAACTGTATGGAAGCAATACTTGTAAAGGGGGATATACTTAAAATAAAGGAGTTTATGTTGAAAATAGAGGGGGTTAAAGGGTTAAAAGCTATGAGGAGTAGCTTTTTCAAAATAATGTGATAAATTGAAGATTAGGGAGATACGACTCCAGGAATTTTTGGGAATGGCACGGCATCCCACACATATTTCAACCCACAAATGTATCTTGTTAGCCTCTCCACACCTATCCCAAAGCCAGCTGATGGTGGAATACCATCTTTTAGCATTTCAAGATACCAATTGTAATTTGAAGGATCTTCACCACTCCTCTTCATCCTCTCAACAACGAACTCATACCTATACTCCCTTTCACCACCAGATATGGCTTCACCATAACCCTCTGGATACATTAAATCAAAATCCCTTAAAAATCCAGGCCTACTCTCATCTTCCAAGTAATAAAAGCCACGAGCACTGATGGGATAGTTTGTTATCCAGAAAGGCTCTTTATGGAGAAAGGATAATACTTCTTCAGCATCCCATGGTATTTCGTAACCGTAACTCACATGATACCCCATGGATGACAGAAGCTTCACAGCTTCATCATAAGTGTAACGTTTAAATGGAATTTTCAATGGAGCCAATTCCCTACCAAGAGATTTAAGTTCATTGGAACAGTTTATTAAAACATCATCAATAACCCTCTTTAAAAGCCTTTCTGCAAGATCAAACATATCCTCACATTTGGCATATGCAACTTCTAAATCAATTTGCCTAAACTCAACTAAATGCCTCCCAGTACTTACGGCTTCCAATGGCTCTATCCTAATATTTGGAGATAAAGCAAATATTTTTGGATAGCATTTAATCATCATCTGCTTATATAAGATCATGCTACTCATAACCTTAAATTTTGACCCATAGTAATCTATTGAAGCTTGCTTAGCTCCACGTATACCAGGATCTGTGCATGGCCCTATTATTGGTGCTAGAATCTCTATAAACCCCTCACTTCTAAGGAAACTTCTAATTGAAGACAAAATGCAATCTTGAATCTTGAAGATGCATTTAAACTTAGGCTCCCCAATCGTTAAATGCCTAAAGATCACAGAGTTAAATGACATAATTAAATCTGAAGAATATGAGAGTCTAAATATAATATAAATCTTTACTGAAAAATTATGAATAAATGTAAAAAATACATGTATAGTATGGAAAGATATATGAAGAATATGATTTGAAAACATCAACATATGAAAAACAATTACATATTGAATTAAATGTGAAACTCCAATAGAAATATAGGTAACGAATGGCTAGGATAATTGGGTTTAATTGAGGAGATAAAGCTTGTCTAAGAAGATTGATGATATTTTCACAAGCATAATCCATTCACAAATATTCAAAAATAGAGAACTACTTAGACCAGACTATATACCAGATGAACTCCCACATAGAGAGAAACAGATAATGGCTATTGCAAAGGTGCTTGCACCATTACTTCAAGATCAAAGACCATCAAACATGTTCCTATACGGATTAACTGGGACAGGTAAAACTGCCGTGGCAAAATATGTTTTGGAGAGAATTAAAGCTAGAAGGGAAGTTTCGGGGAGAATTCTAACAGCATACGTAAATTGCAGATATGAAGACACAGATTACAGAGTACTTGCAACATTAAATGAGGCGATAGGGGTACATGTACCATTCACAGGATTAGCTACAGCGGAAGTATACAAGCGATTCTTGAATGGATTAGATAAGAGGAAAGTATCTATGGTGGTTGTGTTAGATGAGATAGATGGACTAGTTAAGAAATGCGGAGATGAACTGCTATACAAACTTACAAGGATAAACACTGAACTCAAAAATAGCAAACTATGCGTAATAGGGATAACAAATGATCTGAAATTCACAGAGTTCCTAAGCGCCAGAGTTCTAAGCAGCCTTGGGGAGGAAGAAGTGGTTTTCCCACCATACACTGCACCAGAACTTGAAGACATACTTTTAAGAAGAGTGGAAAAGGCATTTAGAAGTGGAGTCTTGGAGGATGGAGTAATACAGTTATGCGCGGCATTAGCTGCAAAAGAGCATGGAGACGCCAGGAGGGCATTGGAACTTTTGAGGATAGCTGGCGAAATAGCTGAGAGGAATGGTCAAGACAAGGTAACCATAGAAAATGTGAAACAAGCATATAAGGAGATAGAGAAGGATAGAGTAATAGAAGCCATAACAAGCCTACCACTACACTCAAAAATCCTCCTACTATCAATATACACGTTGCAATTGGAGATGGGTAAGAGGGAAGCAACCACTGGGGAAATATATGATACATACAAAACATTCTGCGAGAAAATCAAGATAGACCCACTAACACAGAGGAGAATTGGAGACCTAATAAATGAGCTTGATACGCTAGGAATAATAAATGTGAAGTTAGTGAGTAGGGGGAGGTATGGAAGGACAAAGATAATAAAGATTGGTGTAAATGAGAAAAGCCTTAGAGAAGGATTATTAAGCGATGAAAAGATATCAAATTTGCTAAAGTAGATGGAAATGAAGATACTAACATTTGAAGATGGGAAATTTGTTGGAAAAGGGTTTGGGAAAACATTATTGATAGGTTTAAAGACAGAAGACACATTAATTGAAGACATCTATTTTAGGGAGATTGAAATTGATGGACTTGATGCAACTGAAAAAGCCATTGAAATAATAAATGAAGCAAAACCAATAGATATAATACTTCTAAATGGAATATCCTACGCCGGATTCAACTTAATAGATGCTGAGAAAATATGGATTAACCTAAGAATACCATTAATAATATACACTAAGAAAAAGCCAGATAATAAGAAGGTTATATCAGCATTAATAAAACATTTCCCAGATTGGCGTATAAGATGGGAGATAATAAAAAACACTCTAAAAGCATCGAGGGGGGTGCATCAAGTAAAGATAAAAAGCCGTGAAAAACCAGTCTACATTGAAGTCATAGGGATAGACTTAGAGGAAGCAATAAAGATATTGAAGAATAACACCATATGGGGGAGAACACCGGAACCAATAAGAATAATAGAAATCATAGCTGAAGAATCATCAAAAATATACTTGCAAGTTAAAAATAAATAGCAAAAATTAAATCTGAATTATAGAATGCCTCGGTAGCTCAGCTCGGTAGAGCGGCGGCCTTGTAAGCCGTTGGTCGCGGGTTCAAATCCCGCCCGAGGCTCCATCCTCTTAAATTAAACTGTTTAGGTAAATTTTACCCTAAACTTGAAAGGCTATAAGTGGTTCTTCTTAAAATAATGTTGTCCGGGTATGGCTAATGGGAATGAAATTCAAAATAAACTTCCCTATTAACATTTCATAATCCCTCATTAGAATGACCTAAAAATGTTGAAGTGGATATTAGAACTGGTCCTTACTTTCGGCAAGCCTTTTAATGAGGTCCAAGACTTTCTCTTTTATTGCATCTCTGATTTTCCTAGCTTCATCAAGCGGCATATTTGCTGGGTCAGGCATATTCCACTCCTCAACATATCTGGAGTATATTATGGGGCAAAGGGCACCACTACACACTATCACTGCCACATTAGCCTTTTCCTGAAGCTCCCTAGTAATCATTTGTGGTTTTTTATGGCTTATGTCTATGCCTTCCTCAAGCATTAGCCTTACAGCATTTGGATGAACTTTATCTGCCGGTTTTATTCCAGCACTTATGGCAGTCCAGCCTTCAGGAGCATACTTGTTAAAGTAAGCTTCAGCAATTTGACTTCTGAAACTATTTTCAACACATACAAATAAAACGGTTTTCAAGTTCATCCATCTCCCCCTCAATATTCCCGGGAATCACACATGACTATGGCATTATAGGATAAAAATTTATTTCTAACATTAACAATTACTTTAAATGTTGGGCCGGTAGCTCAGCCTGGAAGAGCATCCGCTTGGCATGCGGGGGGTCGCGGGTTCAAATCCCGCCCGGTCCACTATAATCAAATTGATAATGACGACGATAATAATTTATCAGCCAACTGCAATATTTATGTAGTAGATTTGTTTAGATGATTGTGAAATGATGTGAAGAGGGTCAATGAGGGGGAACCGATGATTTACGCTGGAAACACTGATCATATAATGTTAGATCGTGGAGTATAGGTTCATTTCAATCTCATAATCATGTACAACCATTGCGGCTACAACCCATGCATCTAGAGTTTCAGGGTATATTGAGAATTTTACATCGGCCAACTTCAAGTTTTCCTCTGAAAACTCCCCCTCTTGAAATCCTCCTATAATGACTGCTGGATTATCCTCTTTGACAAGCATCTTCGCTAGATCATTTGGATGTATTCTTTCACCAGCAGAGGTTAATAGTATGGTTTTAGATGGGCGAATACTGTTAATTAGATTTGACAAGTTGCAAGCCTTAATGGTTATTAGAGGAGTATCACTATTGGGTGGAACTCTTCCAACTTTAAACAATTGCTCCATTAAACCCACAAATCTATTATAATTCCTTGGTAGGCGGATTGATGGGTGAAAAGTTATGACCATATCATTTATTGTATGAACATACACTTTCACTAACCCCCTCTTGCTTGCAGGAAAACCTAAAACATTAAGTAGTATTAAATGTGTTATATCAGGTCTACCACGTTTCCAAAAATCCTTTAGTGATTTCATAGCCCAATAATGTTTGGAAATATCTAAGAGAAGTTCAAAACTCTTCTTCCCCCTCCTCTTAGCATCTTTCACCACAGCTGGATGATCACTTATCTCCCTAGGGATAAGTTCCAAAGCTGCCTCTCCAACAATTAAGTTAAGATGATTATGCAAAATGAATAACACCCAATTTAAATATAACCATTAAATCTATTAATTTAATGCGGAGGATCATACGTGAGATAGGCAGAGAACGCATAGACAAATTATTCAGAATGGCGGAAAAAGTATTTCACGAAAACCCTGAGCTAGCAGATAGGTATGTGGAGATTGCCCGTAAAATAAGTATGAAAGTCAGAGTAAGAATACCGACAAAATGGAGACGTAGATTTTGTCATAAATGCTACACATTCCTAGTTCCAGGAGTAAACTGCCACGTTAGAATTAGAAGTAGGAGGAGTACGCATATAGTAGTAACATGCCATAAATGTGGAAATAAAATGAGATATATAGTAAAGAGGGGGAAGTAGAGGGATATCAGTGAAAAATATTTATTGCAACATCCACTTATTCTATTGATATCAATGGGTAGTGAAAAACGCAAGATCAAATCACTCATAATTAGAAATGAAATTCCAAAGATAAATGTGGGTAAAAGTGGGTTGACGGAAGCCGTTACGAAGGAGATAGATAGACAACTAGATGAACATGAATTTGTGAAGATAAAATTACTCAAGAATTCACCATTAATAGAAGAAGCTGATGTAAAGGGGATAGCTAAAGAGCTGGCTTCATCACTAAAAGCGGAAGTTATAGACGTTAGAGGGAGAACAATAACATTATATAGAAAACGGAAAAGCAAATAATTTATAATAGATAATACGATTTGAAAAGTAGTTTAACAAAATTTGGTGACGGACATTGGTTTCACCAAAAACAGTTCCAGCAAATAGATTGATTAAAGAGTTAGCTGAGATTATAAAAGAAAATTACCCACAAATAAAACCGCCAACATGGGCACAATACGTGAAAACAGGAAGCCATAGGGAGAGAATCCCCGATAACCCAGATTGGTGGTATATCCGTGCTGCAGCAATACTTAGAAAAATATATTTAAAGGGTGGAGTAGGGGTGGAAAGGCTTAGAACAGCCTTTGGCGGAAGGAAGCAGAATGGAACGAAGAAATGCCACTTCAGGAAGGGGGGAGGTAAGATTATTAGAGAGATAATGCAACAATTGGAGGATGCAAAACTTGTGAAGAAGGTTGAAGGAAAGGGGAGAACTCTAACTCCCGAAGCTCTCTCACTCCTATACACAACATCGAACAAAATATTTAGAAGTCTTATGAAAGAAAATCCTGAACTCAAAAAATACGTTATCGCATAAATGAGGTGAAGGTAATATGGCAAATGAGGGAGATGAAGAAGGATATGATGAAGAATTAGAGGAGATTAGACGTAAAAGAATGGCGGAATTAAAAAGACAAATAGAGGAAGCTAGAAAGAGGGAGGCAATAGAGGCAGCTAAACAAGAGGCTTTAAGGAGAATACTTACCCCAGAAGCTAGAAGTAGACTTGCAAATTTAAAAATGGTTAAACCAGAGATAGTTGAGCAAATAGAATTACAATTAATACAATTAGCTCAAAGTGGAAGGATTCAAGTACCAATAACCGATGAGCAATTGAAAGAAATATTAAGCAGAGTGATTAGTAGAAGACCAACTAAAATTATATGGAAAAGGGGGGAGTAAGTTTGGCGAGAAATAAACATTTAGCTAGAAAACTTAGATTGGCCCATGCAAATAAGCAAAACTCCCCAGTCCCATTATGGGTTATTATAAAAACCATGGGTAAGTTTAGGAGACACCCAAAACTCAGACATTGGCGTCAAACAAAATTGAAAGTGTAGGGGGATTAGAATGAGTAAAAGTGGTGAAAAAAAGGAGGATATAGTCCTAGAACGAATATACACAATACCACTAAAAATAGCCTATTATGTACCTAGAGGTAAAAGAACCCCACGTGCAGTTAGATTTTTAAAGGAATTCATAATGAAGCATATGAAAACTGATAAAGTGATCATAACCCCAGAAGTAAATGAAATCCTATGGTCAAGAGGCATACAAAAACCCCCAAGAAGGATAAGGGTAAGGGTGACCAAGAATTCAGAGGGGGAGGTAAAGGTATACCCATTTATGGAAAAAGAGTAGGGGTAAAAACAATTTGATAGAAAGACTATCGGTTTATGGAAGTAATAATATAGGGGTTTTCTTCTCAGCATCAGATAAGTATGTTCTAACACCATCAAATATACCAGTAAAGATAATGAAGATAGTTGAAGAAGTATTAGGGGTAAAAACAGTACAAATAAACTTATGCAACTCAGTACTCCTGGGAGTACTAACTGTTGGAAACTCCAACGGGATACTTGTACCATACTATACACCACAAGAAGAAATTGAATATTTAAGAAGGGAGCTAAAGGAGCTAGGAGTAAACATTGAACCATTCCCAAGCAAGATAACAGCACTTGGAAACATAATACTCACAAACGATTATGCCTCAATAGTAAGTCCAGACCTAAATAGAGAGGAAATTAAATGTATAAGGGATGTATTAGGTGTTGAAGTTGAAAAGTGCACGATAGCAGGATATAAAGTGGTGGGATCTGTTGGAGTAGCAAGTAATAAGGGGTGCATAGTTCATCCAATGACCACTGAAGAGGAACTAAAAAATATAAGTGAGATATTAAAAGTTAAGGTGGATGTAGGAACAGTGAATGCAGGATTCCCCATAGTGGGGGTAGGGATAGTGGCCAACTCCAAAGGAATACTGGTTGGAAGCTCATCCACAGGACCGGAAATAGCACAAATAGAAAGAGTTTTGGGAGGGATGATATGATATGAGTGTGAAAATATATAGGGTAAGTGGCGAAGTAATTCTGAGAAATGGAGCTAACATGAAATTCACATTAGACATACCTGGATTGAAGCCTGAAGAAGCAATTGAAAGAGTCTATTCAAATTTAAGTGGAATACATAGAGTGAAAAGGGGGAATGTGAGGATTAAAAACATAGAAGTAATAAATCCAAAAGATACAAAAAATAGTTTGATACAAGTTTTATGGAGAGAGAAGATAAATGAAGAAGATTGATCGAAAAGAGGTTGAAGAAGAAGTTGGCAGACTATACGCACAGATAACCACACTAAATTCAATAGCAGACGCATTAAAGGAGCAGAGTGAAATCTTACAAAGACAGATAATAGACACCCAACTCGCGCTGGAAACTTTAAATGAAATAAGTAAACTGGAAAAAAATCATAAAGTTATACTGCCACTAGGATCACAAATAATGGTTGATGCAGTAATAGTGGACAATGAAAATGCATATGTAAACGTAGGCTCCAACATAATAATCAAAAAACCAAATAAAGAGGTAATAGAAATACTTGAGAAGAGAATGGAAGCCCTACAAAAACAGCAAATGGAAATACAGCAGAAATTAACAGAAACATTAAGTGGAATAGAATACTTACAAAATCAATTAAACACATTAATACAACAATTGAGAGAAAAAGGCACTTAAGGATGATGAATATTGTTCAGCAAACTCAAAAACGCAATAAAACAAATAATTGAAATAGTATCCACAAAGACACTATCAAAGGAAGAATTAGAACCAATACTATTCGAGTGGAAAATGCAATTAGTAAGCTGTGATGTAGCATATACAGTTGCAGAATACTTGGAGAAGAGAATACTTGAAACATTGACAGGCTCAAAAATCCCAAGAAACGAAGACCCAGCAACAAGGGTAAGGGAGTGTATAAAGAAAGCAATAATGGATATACTTGTAGAAGCAGGGGAAATGGATTTAGAAGAAGAAATTAGTAGGAGGATTAGAAGTGGAGAAACACCAGTAAAAATAGTCTTCGTAGGAGTAAATGGTAGCGGTAAAACTACCACCATAGCAAAACTTGCATTCAAACTTAAAGAGAAGAATATAAACTCTGTTCTCGCATGTAGCGACACATTTAGAGCTGGAGCTGAGGAGCAACTGGCTATACACGCAAATAGAATTGGAGTGAAAATGATAAAACACACCTACGGAGCAGATCCAGCGGCAGTAGCTTATGATGCTGTGAAATATGCACAAGCACATAAAATACCAGTAGTACTAATAGACACAGCTGGAAGAATGCATACAGACAAAGATCTAATGATGGAATTAACAAAGATAATTAGAGTCATCAACGCAGACTACACAATATTCATTGGAGATGCATTAACAGGCAATGATGCACTAAACCAAGCAGAAACCTTCAACAAATATGTGGGTATAAGTGGATCAATAATAACGAAGGTGGATGCAGATGTAAGAGGCGGAGTAGCCCTATCAATAATGTTTGCAACAAAGAAACCAATACTATACATTGGAACAGGACAAAAATACACAGATTTAGTTAAATTCGATGGAAACTGGTTAATACAGAAAATAGTAGAATAAATTAACATCGAAAAATAAACAATTTTATATTACAAAACAACACTAAATAGCTACAGAGAACATGTCACTCAAAGGTAGAGACCTCTTAACATTACAAGAATTCACAACCGAGGAATTATGGAAACTATTAAAATTAGCGGAAAAGATGAAGATGGAATATTACTCTGGGGAGAGAGTAAAGGAAGTTTTGAAGGGGAAAACTTTAGCAATGATATTTCAGAAACCATCAACAAGGACAAGAGTATCCTTCGAAGTGGCAATGCATCAATTGGGTGGAAAAGCACTATACTTAAGCTGGAATGAACTACAACTTGGTAGAGGGGAAACAATAAGCGATACAGCAAAAGTCCTCAGTAGATATGTGGATGGTATTATGGCAAGGGTATACAGGCACATAGACCTAGAAGAGATGGCCAGAGCAGCCACAATACCAGTAATAAATGGTTTAAGCGATCTACATCACCCATGCCAAGCACTATCAGATGTATTTACAATGTACGAGAAGAAGGGGTATTTAAAGGGGATTAGAGTAGCATTCATTGGAGATGGCTCAAACAACGTATGTAGCTCACTAATAATAGCATCCACAAAATTTGGAATACATGTAAACGTAGCATCACCAAAGGACTACATGCCCAGACAAGATGTAATGAAAATAGCTGAAATAAACTCCATTGAAAGCGGATCCACAGTAAACTTGTATACATCACCGGAGGAAGCTGTGAAAAATGTGGACTTCATATACACAGACGTATGGGTAAGCATGGGACAAGAGGAGGAGAGTGAGAAAAGGATGAAAGTATTCGCACCATACCAAGTGAATAAAAAATTGTTGTCATATTCTCCAAAGGCAATGGTGATGCACTGCTTACCAGCACACCGCGGCTTAGAAATAACTGATGAAGTCATTGATTCAGAAAACTCAATAGTTTGGGATCAAGCTGAAAACAGGCTACATGTACAAAAAGCAATACTAGCATCACTACTATAATGCAAAAACCAACAACAATTTTATATAATAAAGATTCCCCTTAAATCTAGAGGCGTGAATGTGATGAGCAGCTTCAGAGAATCCATTAAAAGGATCATAAGACTATCTAGGAAACCAACATGGGAGGAATACTCATTAACCATAAGAATATGCATACTAGGACTTCTGATACTCGGTGGATATGGATTCATAATACAGTTAATATCACTAGTTTTACAAGCATTACCAAGGTGAAAATATGGCGCCATACTACACTATTAGAACAACCGCTGGACAAGAAAACAATGTTGCATTACTAATAGAAGCAAGAGCAAAAGCTGCAGATATGGGGGTACTCTCAATAATAGTGCCAAAAGACATCAATGGATTCATATTCATAGAAGTAACTCATGCCACGAAAATAATGAATGCAATAAGTGGAATAAGACATGTAAAGGGGTGGATTCCAGGAGTTGTAAACATAGAGGAAATAGAGAAATTTCTAATTCAAAAACCACCACTAGAAGGATTAAATGTGGGAGATATCGTTGAGATAGTAAGTGGCCCATTCAGAGGTATGACTGGTAAAATAACAAAGATAAATGCGGAGAAAGAGGAAGTGACATTGGAATTATTGGAGGTAACGTATACATTGCCAATAACAATAAATGCTGATGCCGTAAGGAAAGCTTCAAAAACTTAAATTCATAGGAGGAGACAAACAGTATTTAAGAAAAGTATAATAGAGAGAGATTATTGGATAAACATTAGCAAAGTAAGTATGTGATGATGGGGAAGCTTATGAAGAGTACTAAAAGCTTTACATTCCTGGTTGAGGGGGGAAAAGCTACAGGAGGACCCCCCATAGGCCCATCCCTAGGACCTCTGGGAATAAATGTAATGCAAGTGGTAAATGAGATAAATGAGAAAACAAAGGAGTTTCTTGGGATGAGAGTTCCAGTCACGGTAACTGTAGATGTTGAAACAAAGAAGTTTTCCGTAGAAGTTGGAATACCAACAACAGCAGCCCTAATACTTAGAGAGATAAAAGCAGAGAAGGGGTCTGGAACACCACACGCAAATAAGGTTGGAAATTTAACAATACAACAGGCTATAAAAATAGCAAAAATAAAAAGGCCACAACTATTGGCAAAAACACTTAAAGCAGCTGTAAAGGAGATTTTAGGAACATGTGTGAGTATGGGAGTCACAGTGGAGGGGAAAGACCCACGAATCGTTCAAAAGGAAATAGATGAAGGGAAGTATGACAAAATATTTGAGGAGGCTGAAAGGTAAATGTCATCACTGGAAGATAAATTGAGAGATGCAATAGAAGAAGCAAAGAAGGAGTCTAAGAAAAGGAACTTCAAACAATCCGTAGAGCTAATAATAAATTTAAGAGATGTTGACTTAAAGAAGCCGGAAAACAGGATAAACGAAAAGGTCATACTTCCAAATCAAATAGGGAAGGAAATAAGCGTATGCGTTTTTGGAGATGGAGACTTTGCATCAAAAGCTAAAGAGGCAGGGGCAAAGGCAGTTATTAGCAGGGAAGCATTGGAAAAGCTGGCATCAAATAAAAAGGAATTAAAGAAGTTGGCTGAAAATTATGATGTATTCATAGCTAGAGCAGACTACATGCCGCTCATAGGCAGACACCTAGGACCTATACTGGGGCCTAGAAATAAAATGCCCGAACCAATACCACCCACAGGAGACATAGCCTCAGCAATAAGTAAAGCACAAAATACTATTTGGATTAGAACTAGAAATCAACCATTAATACAATGCATAATTGGCACAGAAGACATGCCAACAGAGAAACTTTTAGAAAATGCATTAACAGTGATATCAAAGATAAGAGAAAAGTTTAAAAGCTTAAGGAATATTGAGTCAATATACATTAAGACCACCATGGGAAAACCAGTAAAAATCACTGTGTGAAGTGATGAACAATGTTGAAAACCATTGAGAAGAAAATTCCGAAAAAAGTGAAGAAGCAAAAAGTCTTAGAAGAACTAATGGAACTAATGAAGTCCAATGAGATAATAGCCATAGCATCTCTAAAAGGGTTGAGAGCTCGTCAATTACAGGAAATACGTAAAATATTGAGAAACAATGGTATCTACTTGAAGGTAGCTAAAAACACTCTGTTCAAAAAAGCAATCGAAGAATGTTCAAATGATCTGAAGAACATAGAGGCTTTGGGGAAATACTTGTCAGAACAAAATGCATTCATATTTTCAAATGGAAACCCATTTGAACTTGCACTAATACTGGAAAAGAATAAGGTATATATGGAAGCAAAAGCAGGGGATATTGCACAAAATGACATAATAGTGCCAGCTGGAAATACTGGAATGACTCCTGGACCAATAATAAGTAAATTCAATGCATTAAAAATCCCAGTGAAAATTGAGGAAGGATCTATATGGATAACTAAAGATACCATAGTTGCCAAGAAGGGGGATATAATAAGCCCAGACTTAGCAGATATACTTAAAAGGTTGAATATAAAACCCATCGAGGTGAAGATGAGGATAAAAGCATTATACTTTAATGGAAGAATACTTGGAGAAGAAGAACTTAAACTAAATATCGAAGAATACCACCAAATGATAAAAGATGCCGTTAGAAACGCATACGTAATAGCCATAGACGCTGCACTCCCAATACCAGAAGTAATGGTTCAAGTAATAACTAAAGCTGCAAGAATTGCGAGGAAAATTGCAGCAGAAATCGCTACACCAGAACCGGGAATTATAAAGGAAACATTGGCAATCGCAAATAGTAGGGCATTAATGTTAGCTATGAAGCTCATGCAAATAAATCCAGAATTAAAAATTATTGAGGGAATAACAATGCCTGCAGCAGCCAGTGCAGCACCATCAGCTGAAGCAAAACCAAAGGAGGAAAAGAAGAAGGAAGAGAAGAAGGAGAAGGAGGAGGAAGAGATAGCAGAAGGACTAGCATCACTATTCGGATAAACAACTTTAAATATACGTTTTATAACTCTTTTAATCGCATATTGGAGGTGATTAGTATAGAATACGTATATGCAAGCCTCCTCTTACACTACGCTAAAAAGCCAATTGAAGAAAAGAGCTTAAGAAGGATACTAGAGGCAGCTGGCATTGAAGTGGATGATGTCAGATTGAAAGCTATGGTGGCAGCTTTAAAGGAAGTCAATATAGATGAAGCAATAAGTGCAGCCTCAACAATCACCCCAACAGTAGCAACAATGCCTGCAGCAGCCAGTGCAGCACCATCAGCTGAAGCAAAACCAAAGGAGGAAAAGAAGAAGGAAGAGAAGAAGGAGAAGGAGGAGGAAGAGATAGCAGAAGGACTAGCATCACTATTCGGATAAACAACTTTAATAAAATTTTAAGATTTAAGAGAATCATTTATCGAGTTTAGTTTACATAATGATGAAATCAACTTAATTGTCAAGTAGTTAATATATAATTGTTGAAACTTATCATTAATTTGTAGAGCATAATATAATGGATGGTGGAAAATGAATGAAAGGAAATGTTGATGAATATGCAATAGACTACTTTAAGAAAAATGGTTTTGAAAGGAAAATATGTAAAAAATGTGGAAATCCATTTTGGACCATAAACCATAGCAAAACAACTTGCGGGGAAGCACCATGTGAACCATATGATTTCTTGATAAATCCAATAATGAAGAAGTATAGTTCATTAGACGATTTGAGGAAGACATATTTAACATACTTTGAAAAAAATGGGCATACAATAATAGACCCATATCCAGTGGTGGCGAGATGGAGGGATGATATTTACTTAACTATTGCTAGCATAGCCGTATTTCAGCCACACATAACAAGTGGAGAAGCGGATCCACCTGCAAATCCACTGGTAATTTCACAACCATGTATAAGATTAGTTGACATTGACGATGTGGGAAAAAGCATGAAACATTTAACAATATTTGAAATGGCAGCCCACCATGCCTTCAACTATCCAAACAAGGAGATCTATTGGAAGGATAAAACCGTAGAACTATGCCACAACTTCCTAACGGAAATAATGAATGTAGATCCAATGAACATAACTTACAAGGAAAGCTGGTGGGAGGGAGGGGGGAATGCAGGTCCTTGTCTAGAGGTGTGCGTGGGAGGATTAGAGATAGCCACACTAGTATTCATGATGTATAAAGTGATAGATGACAAATATGAGTTAATGCCCATGCGAATAGTTGATACTGGATATGGACTTGAAAGGATATTATGGGAATCGCAAAGCAAACCAACTATATTCCATTCCATATACGATGAAATATTAAATGATGTTCTATCAAAGAGTGATATTGAAGATAAATCTGAGATGCTAAGGGAATATGTATATAAATCTTCAATGGGAGACAGACAAGACTATAAAACCTATGGAGAATACTTAAATATAATACAAGGGGTATTTGCATTACTAGACTATACCAAATGCTTAACATTCATGCTTGCAGACGGCCTTGTACCGTCAAACTCAGGGGGAGGATATCTGGCAAGACTCCTTATAAGAAGAGCCTTAAGATTAATCAACACAACGAAAATAAATCTTTCACTAAAAGATCTAATTAAACTTCAAATAAGGAAATGGGGAAAAACATACAGACACATAGCAGAAATGGAGGAGGAAATATATGACATGTTAAACGAGGAGGAGGAGAAGTATATTGCCACAATGAAACGTGGGGAAAGGATAATTCAAAACATAATAAATGAGGTAAAGAGGAAGGGTGCAAATACGATACCATCATCAAAACTCATAGAACTCTATGATTCCCAAGGGATACCGCCAGAAATGGTTCAAGAAGTTGCAAAGAAGAGTGATATTAAAGTAGAAGTGCCTGAGAACTTTTACTCAGAAGTGGTTAAAAGGCACTTAAAAGCATGTGGAAGTGGAGAAAAGAAGGAATTGAAAATAAGCATTGAAAAGTATCCTCCAACTAAAAGGATATATTATGATGACCCATATCAATTTGAATTTGAAGCAAAGGTCATAGGGATTGAAGGAAACAAAATAATACTAGATTCCACAGCATTCTATCCTGAAGGGGGAGGACAACCTTACGATCAAGGGGTAATAACATGGAATGGAGGAAATGCAAAGATAATAAATGTACAAAAGGTGGGGGATGTAATTCTACATGAAGTAGAAGGGGATAAACCGCCCTTAGGAGAAATTATACATGGATTTATAGATGTTGAAAGAAGATTAGCGTTGATGAGAAGCCATACAGCCACACATATACTGGTAGCTGCACTAATGAAAGTATTAGGAAAACACATTTGGCAAGCCGGAGCACAAAAAGACGTCTATAAAAATCGTTTAGATGTAACTCATCATAAACAGTTAAGCGATGAGGAAATAGAAAAGGTTGAAGAAATTGCCAACACCTACGTTTTAAAAAATGTTGATGTTAAAGTGTATGAAATGCCTAGAGCTGAAGCAGAAAGGAAATATGGAGTAAGAATCTATCAGGGGGGCGTAGTGCCTGGAAGGAATGTGAGGATAGTGGAAATAGAGGGAATAAACGTTCAAGCATGCGGAGGATTACATGTAAAAAGGACAGGGGAAGTGGGATTAATAAAGATATTAAAATGCAATAAAATTCAAGATGGAGTCCTGAGGCTTGAATTCACATGTGGACTATCATCACTAAAACATATACAAAACAAGGAGAAACTAATAAAAGAGGCTACAAAGATCTTAAATACACAAGAAGAACATCTAATTAAAAACATTGAAAAGCTAAAGGGTGAAAACGAAAAAGTGAAATTAGAATACAGACAGCTCTGGAAGAAACATATACAAGAAATTATATTGAAAAATATTATTCCCAATCCAATAGTATGCGACCATACAAAAATATTCATAACGAAATTCAATGACCTCACAAAAGAACAGATGATAGAAATTGGTGGGGAAATCCTAAAAATGGAGAAGGAGGCAATGGTTATAATATTAAATATGAATGCCAACCTCATTAATTATGTAGTAATGATGAATGAAGATTTAGTGGATAGAGGGTTAAATGCATCCATAATTGCGGAGAGGATATCAAAAATATTAGAAGGGAAGGGTGGGGGAGATAAAACCATAGCACAAGGATACGGCAAAAGAATAGATAGAATCGCCATGATAGAAGAGGAAGTGAAGAAATATATTAAAGAGTTGCAGAAAACTTAGTATTAAAGTAAACAGTAATTGATTAATTGAATATTAAAAAATATGATACCTATGAATCTAGAAATACTGAAGGAAGCAATAATAGATATGAGATACTTACTCAATAGAGGGTATAATCGAAAGACTGCAGCAGACTATGTAACATCAAGGTATAAGTTAAGTAAAGAAGAAAGAGCTATAATATTTAGAGCAGTATACCCAGATGAGCAAGCAAAGAGTAGATTAAAGAAGTTAATCAACATAGAGGAAGTTGCTGGAAATACACTTTTAATAGATGGGTTTAATAATATAATTACCATAGAAAACGCATTAAGAGGAGCAATACTAATAAAATGCGATGATGGACTAATACGTGATATATCATACACGTCTAGAAAGTTCAAAATGACACAATATACTGAAAAGGCAATAATGCTGATATTTGAAACATTAAGAATGTGCAGAGCAAAAGAATCGATATTCTTTTTTGATGAACAGATAAGCTTCAGCGGTGAAATAGCATCAAAAATAAGGCAAAAAATGAGGGAAGAAGGGGTAAATGGAGATGCAAGAACATCTAAAAGGAATGATACTGAAATCATATCAAAAGGTGGGATAATAGCATCAAGTGATTCATTAATAATGGAAAGAGCTAATAAAATATTCGATCTTGCTGGATATATAATAAACTCAAAATTTAAGGAAAGAATACTCGATATTACAATATTCAAATAGCGTGATATGTGAACAAGACACTGCTAAAATAATGCCAAAATCGAAATTTAATTGGATGCGGGCCCGCCGGGATTTGAACCCGGGACCCCTGGCTCCGAAGGCCAGTGCTCTATCCAAACTGAGCTACGGGCCCATCCACAATTACGATATCACAATAAATGTAACATCAAACACAACTCAATAATTATCATTACGAAAAATATTAATAAATATGCTCAATTTAATTCTAATGATAAACTCTAGCCCAGGTGGTGTAGCCCGGTCTAACATCCGAGCCTGTCGAGCTCGGGCCCCGGGTTCAAATCCCGGCCTGGGCGCCATTCAATACCGTCGTGAGAGAGTAATTTTTTAATATTCACATTAACATGAAATATTTGGGTTTAAAATTCAGTTGCAGTGGGCCCGTAGCTCAGCCAGGACAGAGCAGTGGGCTTTTAACCCATTGGTCGCGGGTTCAAATCCCGCCGGGCCCGCCAAATATTTAATGATGATATTGTATGAGGGAGTTAATCATTATTAGATGATGAAGTGATAAGTTTAACGCCTCACAATTTATTTAATTGATGAAAAAGCGAAATATTTATTGGTTAGTATTTACGCTTAACATTTTTGACTTAATATTTTAATGTTTGGTGATATGGGAATGAGTAAAAAGTTTTCCATTTTTGATCATGTTCTTGTGCCACAACACATACTATTAAGTAAGAAAGAAGCTGAAGAAGTTTTAAAACAACTCGGTGTAAAACCTCATCAACTACCATATATACGTGTTAGTGACCCGGCTGCAAGAGCTTTGGGGGCTAAGAGGGGGGATATAATAAAGATTATCAGGAAGAGTCCTACAGCAGGAACTACCATAGTGTATAGGTATGTGGTTCCAGGGTGAGTGGTATGGTTAAATTAAAAGATGAAGATAGATGGGCTTTAATGGAAGCATTCTTTAAAGAGAAAGGTCTTGTCAGACAGCACTTAGATTCATTCAATGATTTTGTAACTAGAGGGATTCAACAAATAGTGGATGAGCAAGGAGAGATTGAGACAAGCATACCTGGATTGAAGGTTAGATTAGGAGAAATAAAGATAGGGGAACCTACAGTTCTTGAGGCAGATGGTTCTGAAGATAAAATTTATCCCATGGATGCTAGGCTTAGAAATCTAACCTATGCGGCATCGATATATTTAACAATGATACCAGTTGAAGACAATATAGAGGGGGAAAGAGTAGAAGTTTTCATAGGAAGACTCCCAATAATGGTTAAATCCATCAAATGTAGATTAAACGGGTTAAGTAGGGAACAACTCATAGAGCAAGGGGAGGATCCAGACGACCCTGGAGGATACTTCATAATAAACGGTTCTGAGAGAGTACTCGTGGCGCAAGAAGACCTTGTGGCAAACAGGATACTGGTGGATGTGGGGAGAGCAGGCTCCTCCGCAACACACACCGCAAAAGTCTTCTCAACAGCTGCAGGATATAGGGTGCCAATAACGCTCATTAGGTTAAGGGATGGAACACTCCACGTATCATTCCCATCAGTTCCTGGTAGAATACCATTATGCATACTTATGAAGAGCCTTGGATTAAAGACGGATAAGGAAATAGTGGAAACAGTTTCAGATGACCCTGAAATACAGCAATTAATGATACCTTCACTAGACCAAGCTTCTGCAATAACAACCGTTGAAGACGCTTTAGATTACATTGGAAATCGTGTTGCAATAGGGCAAACTAGAGAGTACCGTATTCAGAGAGCACAACAAATACTTGATAAATATTTCCTTCCACACCTAGGGACAGATGCCAGAAGTAGGAAGAAAAAGGCATTATTCTTAGGGCAAATGGCTGAAAAGCTACTTGAACTGGTGTTAGGTAGACGAAAACCAGATGATAAAGACCATTACGCAAATAAAAGACTAAAACTTGCCGGAGACTTATTAATGAGCCTATTTAGAGTGGCATTTAAGAATCTATGTAGAGATATAAGATATCAGCTTGAACGCGCAAAAAGCAGAGGGAGAAGAATAAACATAGTGAATTTAGTGAGAGCAGACATAATCACGGAGAGACTAAGACATGCCATAGCAACTGGTAATTGGGTTGGAGGAAAGGTGGGTGTAAGCCAGCTTCTAGATAGAACAAACTATATGTCAACACTAAGCCATCTTAGAAGGGTCGTTTCACCATTAAGCAGAAGTCAACCACACTTCGAAGCGAGGGATCTACACTCAACACACTGGGGTAGACTATGTCCAACAGAAACCCCTGAAGGCCCCAACTGTGGCCTCGTAAAGAATTTAGCATTAATGGCAATAGTGTCTGTGGGCACAGATGAAGAGAGCATAGAGAGAAAGCTCATCCACCAACTTGGAGTCATACCCATAGAGGTAGCGAAACGGGAAAAGATAGCTGGGGCAAAAGTATTCTTAAATGGATGCCTAATAGGGGTTCATCCAAACCCAGAAGCTCTATGCACAGAATTTAGAAAACTCCGCAGACTTGGAAAAATACACTATGAAGTAAACATCGCACATTACAAGGACGAATACATAAATGAAGTTTATGTAAATTGCGATGCTGGAAGAGTTCTACGCCCACTATTCGTAGTTGAAAATGGAGAAGTGACCATCACAGAAGAAGTGATCAATAAAGTGAAGAGAGGGGAACTTTCATGGAGTGACGTTGTGAAAAACGGATATATTGAATATCTGGATGCAGAAGAAGAGGAAAACGCATACATAGCAGTAAAAGAAGAAGAATTAACTAAAGAGCATACACACCTAGAAATAGCACCGCCAACAATATTGGGAATATGTGCATCCATAATACCCTACGCTGAACATAATCAATCTCCAAGGAATTCATATGAAGCAGCCATGGCAAAACAAGCCTTAGGACTATATGCAATAAACGAACATATAAGAATGGATTCAAGAGCACATCTACTACACTACATCCAAAAACCAATAGTAACAACAAAGCCCAGTAAGATAGTTAAATATGAAGAACGCCCCGCAGGACAAAACCTAATAGTTGCAGTCTTAACATACTCAGGATACAACATCGAAGACGCAATTATAATAAACAAATCATCCGTGGAAAGAGGCCTAGGGCACTCAACATTCTTCAGATGCTATGAAGTGGAGGAGAAGAGGTATCCCGGGGGAGAAGTTGACAGAATAGAAGTCCCAGATCCATCTGTAAGAGGGTATAGAGTGGCCGACGCATATAAACTACTGGACGAAGATGGAATAATAGAACCAGAAGTGGAAGTGAAAGGTGAAGTAGTGCTAGTTGGAAGAACGAGCCCACCAAGATTCTTAGAAGAACCAACTGGAATAAGAGTTGAAGAACGTACAAGGAGAGAAACCTCCCTCACACTAACACATGGAGAAAGTGGGATTGTTGATAAAGTTTTACTAACGAAAACCTCTGAAGGTGATAGATTAGTTAAAGTTAGGGTAAGGGAGATGAGGATACCTGAAATAGGAGACAAATTTGCATCAAGACATGGCCAGAAGGGGGTAATAGGTATTTTAATTCCACAAGAAGATATGCCATTCACAGAAGATGGAATAGTTCCAGATCTAATAATAAACCCACATGCATTCCCATCAAGAATGACATTAGGACAATTACTGGAGAGCATAGCGGGAAAAGTTGGAGCACTTGCAGGAAGATATGTTGATGGAACACCATTCGAAGGTGAAAAGGAGGAGGATATAAAGGAAGAGTTGAAGAGACTTGGATTTAAATCAAATGGATGTGAAATAATGTATGATGGAAGAACAGGGCAAATGTTACAAGCAGAAGTATTTATAGGGGTCGTATATTATCAGAAACTACACCACATGGTTGCAGACAAAATACATGCACGTGCAAGAGGACCTGTACAAATACTAACCAGACAACCAACGGAAGGAAGGGCTAGGGAAGGGGGGCTGAGATTTGGAGAAATGGAGAGAGACTGCTTAATAAGTCATGGAGCATCAATGCTATTAAAGGAGAGATTACTAGAAGAATCTGACAAAACAACAGTATATGTGTGTGAAAGATGTGGGACTATAGCATATTATGATGCAAATAGGAGAGAATACGTTTGCAGGATTTGTGGAGATAAGGCAAAAATCTCACCAGTAATAATGTCATATGCATTTAAACTACTCTTACAAGAATTAATGAGTTTGACAATTATGCCAAAAATAATCTTGGAGGAGATGTAATATGGAAAGCGTAGTTGAAACGTATAAAAAGATAAAATCATTACAATTTGGATTACTATCACCAGACGTTATTAGGAAAATGTCAGTTGCCATAATATCCACACCAGACACTTACGATGAAGATGGATGGCCCATAGATGGAGGATTAATGGATAGAAGACTTGGAACCATAGAGCCAAGTCAGAAATGTGCCACATGTGGCAATAGAATGGGAGAATGCCCAGGACACTTTGGACATATAGAATTGGCGAGACCAGTAATACATGTTGGATTCGCAAAAATAATACATCAATTGTTAAGAGCAACATGTAGAAGATGTGGCAGAATACTCTTAACACAAGAGGAGATAAACAATTATAAAAGGATAATCAATGAATACTCAAAACGCTGGCCTGAATTGCTAGATGACCTCTATAGAAAGATACTTTCCAAATGCCTCAAGGCGAAGGAATGCCCACATTGCAATGAAGTACAATACAAGATAAAACTGGAAAAGCCAACAACATACTATGAAGAAACGAAAGAGGGAGTAGTGAGATTATCCCCAATAGAGGTAAGAGCAAGACTTGAAAGAATACCAGATGAAGATCTAACCCTACTGGGAATAGACCCAAAGAATGCAAGACCAGAATGGATGGTATTAACAGTGCTACCAGTTCCACCAATAGCTGTAAGACCATCAATAACACTGGAATCTGGAGTTAGATCAGAAGACGATTTAACACATAAATTAGTGGATATTGTACGTATAAATGAACGTTTAAAAGAAAACATAGATGCAGGAGCCCCGCAACTGATAATCGAAGATTTATGGGAATTGCTACAGTATCATGTGAACACATACTTTGATAATGAAGTGTCAGGTATACCTCCAGCACGCCACAGATCCGGAAGACCTCTGAGAACACTAACCCAGAGATTGAAGGGGAAGGAAGGAAGATTTAGAAGTAACCTATCTGGAAAGAGAGTAGACTTTTCAGCTAGAACCGTAATATCACCAGATCCAAACATAAGTATAAATGAAGTTGGTGTACCAGAAGAGGTGGCAAAAATACTAACAATACCAGAAAGAGTTACCCCCTGGAATATTGAAGAGTTAAGGAAACTTGTTTTAAATGGACCCTTCAAGCATCCTGGAGCAAATTACATAATTAGACCAGATGGTAGAAGAATAGATTTGAGATATCCGAAGGATTTAAGCGCCATAGCAAACAATCTGGCACCAGGATACATAGTTGAAAGACACATTAGAGATGGAGATATAGTGATATTCAATCGCCAACCATCTCTACATAGAATGTCGATAATGGCCCATAGGGTAAAAGTTTTGCCATACAAGACGTTTAGGTTAAATCTATGCGTGTGCCCACCATACAATGCAGATTTTGATGGAGACGAAATGAACCTACACGTACCACAGAGCGAAGAAGCAAGAGCTGAAGCAGCAATACTCATGCTAGTACAAGAACAGATACTATCACCAAGATACGGGGGCCCAATCATGGGTGCACTGCAAGACTACATAACGGGAGCGTACATGTTAACAAGGAGAGAAACTTTGCTAAATAAAGAAGAAGTCTGCAAACTACTATATGCTGCAGGATACGATGGCCCACTACCCCCACCAATAATTAAAGAACCAAAGGAAATGTGGTCTGGAAAACAAATTGTAAGCCTATTCTTACCCCCAGACTTAAACTTTGAAAAGAAGGCAAACATATGCAATAAGTGTGATGAATGTAAGAAGGAGAAATGTCCATACGATGCATATGTAGTTATAAGGAATGGAAAATTAATTTCAGGAGTTTTTGATAAAAAGATAATAGGTGCAGGACAACCGGAAAGCTTACTTCATGAAATCATCAAAAGATATGGTTCAGAAGCCGCTAAAAAGTTCATGGACCAAGTTTTCAAACTCTTCCTAGCATACATAGATATGCATGGATTCACCATAAAGCTTGATGATCAAAGCATACCAATTGAAGCTAGAGAAACCATAAAGAGTGTACTTAAAAAGGCTGAGGAAGAATCGAAGGAGATTATAAGGGCATACAAGGAGGGAGAGTTACAGAGACTGCCAGGAAGAACACTTGAAGAGACATTCGAAATGAAAATGATGGAAGTATTAAGTAATGCAAGAGATACTGCTGGGAAAATAGCTGCAGAATATCTAGGTTTAAACAATAGTGCCGTAATAATGGCGAAAACGGGTGCTAGAGGGAACATACTTAACCTAACACAAATGGCAGCCGTCATAGGACAACAATCAGTAAGAGGCGAAAGGATATCACGCGGATATAACAATAGGACACTACCACACTTCAAATGGGGGGATATGGGTGCAGCTGCAAAGGGATTTGTTTACAACTCCTATAAAACAGGATTAAACCCACTGGAATTCTTCTTCCACAGCATGGGTGGAAGAGAGGGACTTGTGGACACAGCAGTAAGAACATCGCAAAGCGGGTATATGCAGAGGAGACTTATGAATGCACTACAAGATCTAAAAGTAGAATATGATGGAACTGTAAGAAATGCAAGTGGGAAGATAATTCAATTCACATATGGAGAAGATGGGGTGCACCCAGCAAAAAGCTATCATGGTAAAGCTGTAGACATTGACAAAATAATAAAAGAAGTTTTAATGGAGGGGAGTTAAATGGAAGCATTAACTAAAGAAGAAATATTTAAAGAGATAGATAAATTAAGCAACATACTTCCAGTATCAATAATTGAAGAATTAAAAGTAAAGCTTCAAAACATCAAACTCACAAAGGAAACTTTAAAAAAGATATTAGATAGGGTTGTAAACGAATATCTCAATTCACTTGTAGAACCAGGAGAACCCGTAGGGGCAGTGGCAGCACAATCCGTAGGTGAACCAAGCACACAAATGACCCTCAGAACATTCCACTATGCAGGAGTCAGAGAATTCAATGTAACATTAGGATTACCAAGATTAATAGAAGTATTAGATGCCAGAAGAAACCCATCAACACCAATGATGACAATATACCTAGATGAAGAACACAAGTATGATGAAGAGAAAGCAAAGGAAGTAGCGAGAATGATAGAAACGACATACATTGAAAACATCATAAAGAATGTTGAAATAGATTTTGTATCTGCATCAATAACATTATTAATGGATTTAGAAGTAATGAGAGACAAAGGGATAGACATGGAAAACGTAGTCAACGTCATTGAAAAAATGAATATAGGAGAAGTAGAGGTGCAAGGAGAAGACAAGATAATCATACATACGAACATATATGAAATAAATAGGTTACAGAAGATAAAGAATAGGATAATGAGTACAAAGGTAAAGGGAGTAAAAGGGATAAATCGTGTAATAGTGAGAAAAGAAAAGAACGAATATGTGCTATACACTGAAGGATCAAATTTAGCTGCAGTACTTAGGATAAAGGGGGTGGACGCAACTAGAGTTTACACAAACAATATACATGAAATAGAAGAAGTCTTGGGGATAGAGGCTGCGAGAAATGCCATAATAAAGGAAGCTATGGGAGTTTTAGAGGAACAAGGGTTAGATGTTGATATAAGACATGTAATGTTAATAGCAGACATGATGACTGCAGATGGAACAATTAAACAAATAGGTAGACATGGCGTAAGTGGAGAAAAACCAAGCGTATTAGCAAGAGCAGCATTCGAAGTAACAATTAACCATCTACTTGAGGCAAGTGTACGCGGTGAAAAAGACGAACTACTTGGAGTCACGGAAAACGTAATAGTTGGACAAATAGTACCAGTAGGTACTGGGATAGTTCAAATGCTTATGACTATGAGAAGTGCAAAAAATGAAGGGAAAAATTAAATTAACCCTTATGCATTTTAAATATGAAGTCAAAAGTGAACTTGAAGTGCTTGGACGTGAGAAGCAATGTCAATAAAAATAGAAAAAGAACTTCAAGTAATAGCTAAAACGGGAAAAATGGTGTTTGGATCAAAAAGCGCTATAAAGAATGCCAAACTTGGAAAGGCAAAAATGATAATAATTTCATCAACAATACCAGAAGACATAAAAGCTGACATACAATACTACTCAAAGCTTTCACGCATACCAGTAATTGAATTCAAAGGATCAAGCTGGGATCTTGGAGCAGCATGCGGAAAACCATATATGATATCAGCAATATCAATACTTGACTTCGGAGAATCCGAAATACAAAAATTGGTGGAAGGTGATGCAAAATCCCAAGCATAAAATTGACAATAGATGAAATGAATTACATAGCATTATTCGAAAGCGTAACCGGAGCAGTCACAAAGGATTGCATAATAGATGAAAATAATGATAGGATTATATTCATAGTCAGACAAGGGGATATGGGACTAGCTATAGGCAAAGGAGGGATAAACGTAAAAAGGTTGAAAAACATATTGAATAAGAACATAGAAGTTGTTGAATATGCGGAAGATCCTGAAACCCTAATAAAACATGCCTTAGCACCAGCAAGGGTAAAAAGTGTAAAAATCATGAAAACACCAGACGGCCAAAAGACGGCTTACGTAACAGTTGAACCTCAAGATAAAGGTATAGCCATTGGAAAAGATGGCAAAAATATTTTAAAAGCAAAATTAATTGCAAAAAGATACTTCGACATAGAGAAGATAGTTATGCTATAAGGATTTATAAATTGTGTGGCAACATAATTTAATCCATGAACAATAATGCTAATTTCATATCTTCAAAAGCAATCTATAAAGATGTAATATTCGAAGGAAAATGTATAATTCTTGGACAAACAAAAATAGGATCCAACACTATTATAGGGGAGGGAAGCATAATAGGCTACCCTACAAAAGCCAGCATAAAGGAGCTAATTAAATTAAAAGAGGTAAGCTGGCTAAAATATGACGAGGTAAGTGTAGGTGCAATTATAGGTGAAAATAGCATAATACGTTCAGGGACAATAATATATGAGCATGTGAGCATCGGAGATAATTTTGAGGGAGGTCATGGAATATTAATAAGAGAAAATACAACTATAGGGAGGAACGTAAGAATAGGTACCAACACTGTGATAGATGGATATGTAAAAATAGGGAACAATGTAAATATACAAACAGCAGTATATATACCACCAAAATGTGTAATAGAAGACGATGTATTTATAGCACCAAGAGTTTGCTTTACTAATGATAAGTATCCACCAAGTAAAAGGTTATGTGGGGTTACCGTTAAAAGGGGGGCTGTTCTCGGAGCGAATTGCACATTAATTTCAGGAATAACTATAGGCGAAAATGCGGTGGTAGCTGCTGGAGCTGTTGTTACAAAGGATGTGCCAAGTAACGTTGTTGTAGCAGGGGTGCCTGCCAGAATTATTTCAACTAGGAAGGAATTCAATGATAAGAAGAGCATGTGGGAAATTGAATTTACCTAACAGGCTTTTGTTTCTTACCTTTCAATAGCGCATCTAAGGATACTCCATTAACCTTTATAACCTTATATCTAACTCCGGGAAGATCACCGTAAGCCTTCCCCATAGACCCACCTATACCCTCTATGATTACTTCATCGTGCTCTTCAATGAAATTGAGCGCCCCATCCTTAGGTAAGAAGGCTGTTACTTGCTTACCATTCTTTATAAGTTGAACCCTAACGCACTTCCTAACAGCAGAGTTCGGTTGTCTACTTTCCACACCAACCTTTTCAATTACTATCCCCCTAGCTTGAGGGGCTCCTTCCAGGGGGTCTGCCTTGACATCAAGCATTAACATCCTCCTCTTGTAGTCTCTCTGCTTCCACCTAAACTTTTTCCTCTTAGCCTTAAGCTTTCTTGCAGCGTATAGTCCACGAGGGGATTTTGAACCCAAGATCCCACCTTACATAGCACAACTTTAAATTAATTCACAGAAACATGCATTTAAATATTTTTCTTAACATATAAAATTGAAAAAAGATTAGTTAGAATTGTTATTAAACGTTTTCACATCTACCCTTCAAGTCCTCCCAAACGGCATCCACATATTCCTGCAACTTCTTTATTACCCATTGATTTTGTGGAGTGAATAGATGACTGAATCTACCTTGAACTTTAAGGAATTCCTCTATTGGCTTCTTCATTTCTGGATTTTTAGCTATCATTAAGCTTCTATCAGTTAACCTATATACACCATTATCATACTCCCATAGTGGGAAGTAACATGTTTCAACAGCTTTTCTGCAAATATCAATGGTTAAAGCCTCGCTATGCCTCCATCCTCTTGGGCATGGTGATAATGCATGTATAAATGTTGGACCATTAACTTCAAGAGCTTTCCTAGCCTTCCTAATTAGATCTAGGTAATGTGCAGGAGTCGCTGTGGCAACATATGGCACCTTATGCGCAACAACTATATCTGCTATTGGCTTCTTATTTTCAGATTTACCTGGAATAACCTTTCCAGCAGGCGTTGTGGTCGTCGATGCCCCAAGCGGTGTCCCCCCACTTCTCTGAATTCCAGTATTCATGTAAGCTTCATTATCGAGCAGAACATATAGGAAATCATGCCCTCTTTCTAATGCCCCACTCAATGCTTGTATCCCTATATCGTAAGTTCCACCATCCCCTGCAAAGGCTATGACATCTATATGATCATACTTGCTCCTCCCCTTCTCACGTAGAATTTTTGAGGCTGCTTCTATCCCGGAGGCCACGGCAGCAACGTTTTCAAAAGCCACATGAATCCAAGGAACATTCCAAGATGTGTATGGGTAGATTGTGGTTGAAACCTCAAGACAACCTGTGGCTGTTGCCACTATAGTAGGCCCCCTAGTGGCGAGCAAAATTTGCTTAACTATTATGGGCTCAGCACATCCAGCACACAACCTATGACCTGAAAGCAACCCAAGAGGTTTCTTTGCAGCTTCCCTAATATTAAATCTGAATGTACTCATATCACCTCACCCCCAAGAATTTGACTTCCCCACCTTCCAATTTTGGCAATTCCTCAAACATCTTTTCAATTAAAGCTGGCGGCGTATCTCTGCCTCCCAAGCCATATATGTAATTGACAATTTTAGGTTTCCTTTTACTATTATAGAATGCTGCTAGAGTTTCAACGAAAACAGGACCTCCTATACCACCATAAGCTCCACTTCTATCCATAACACCAATAACTTCAACATCCTTTAAAGCGTCAACAATCTCCCTGTACGGAAATGGTCTAAAAGTTCTGAGCCTAAGCACACCAACCTTCTTACCTCTACCTCTAAGTTTTTTAACAATACTTCTAACAGTACCAGCCGTAGACCCTAAAACTATAACTGCCAATTCAGCATCATCTAAACCATATCCATCTATAAACCCATCCCCATACCTTCTACCACTAATACCATAATATTCATCATGGATCTCTCTTATAACAGATCTAGACTTCTCCATAGCTTCATGTTGCTGAACTTTATGCTCAAAGTAGTAGTCATATAGATCCAGCGAACCAAATGTCAGTGGCTTCTCTGGATCTAAAACCATTGGAACCTTCCCCATCCCTGGAACCTCTATCTCCACAGGCTTCCTCACACCAACGAATCTTCTCACAACATCATCCGGAAGCACCTCAACCCTCTGCAATGTATGACTAATCGTGAAACCATCTATCGTCACCATCACTGGTAACTGAACATCCTCATGCTCAGCTATCCTGAAGGCTTGAATTATGGTATCGTAGGCTTCTTGAGCATCCTCACAGTACATCTGTATCCAGCAGGAATCCCTACATCCCATGCTATCACTATGATCACAATGTATATTTATTGGTGCAGACAACGCCCTATTAACGACAGCCATAACTATTGGAAGCCTAAGCCCAGAAGCTATATATAGTATTTCCCACATTAAAGCCAAACCCTGTGAAGATGTGGCTGTGAAAGTTCTTGCACCTAAAGCTGCAGCACCAACGCAAACACTCAATGCTGAATGCTCAGATTCCACTGGAACGAAAGAGCATTTAACCTCACCATCAGCAACAAATTCCGAGAACCTTTCAACTATTATGGTTTGTGGAGTTATTGGATATGCTGACACAACATCAACATCACATTGCTTAACAGCGAAGGCTATAGCCTCATTACCATTAAGCCCCATAACAATCTTATCCATCGCCCTCACCCTCTCACCATACTAATACATTTAACTGGGCATTCATTGGCACATATACCGCACCCCTTACAATAATCATGTTTCTCACGGACTCTCTCACCATCCCATTCCATAGCCATATCTGGGCAAAGGATCCAGCATATTAAACACTTAGTACACTTAGTTTGATCTATCTTCGGTTTAAATGGAGACCAATCTCCAGTTTTATTTTCAATGGAAAGCTTCCAAGCAACCCCACCTATGGGTATTTCCCTCCAACTCTTAAGTTCACTCAACTCCACCCACCCCCCTAGTCTCAGAATAAGCTCTCTCCACAACTTTAATATTCAATTCAGCAACTTTAGCTGGAAACCTCTCCCTCAAAACCTCTTTAACACTATCTAAACTTACAATCCTAACAACTCTAAGGAGACCACCAATCATGGCAGTATTGGTTATTGGTCTCCCCAGAATTTCCAAGGCTATCTCAGTGGCTGGAGTCGTATAAACAGTCTGTCTACCAGATATCCTCAACATTTTGAGGATATTTTTAGGATCCTCCTTTGAATTAACTATAACCTTCCCCTCACTTTTCAACCCCTCAGTTACATTCAATGATTGCAATAAGGAATCATCTAAGACTATGACTACGTCAGGCTCGTAGATGTTGCAGTGCAACTCAATAGGCTCATCACTAATCCTTGTGAATGCCATTACAGGAGCACCCATCCTCTCAGGACCAAATGTTGGAAAGGACTGCACATACTTCCCCTCCTTCAAAGCTGCTTGAGCAAGTATGTTACTTGCAGTCCAAGCGCCCTGTCCACCCCTACCATACCATACCAGCTCCAACATACCCCTCACACGTAAGTCATGTAAACACTTATAAGGTGGATTAACATAAACCTTTTTATTCCCAATACATAAATAGAAATAGCAATATTAAACAACTGAAGGTACTGACAAAATTTAAATTATAGTTCACACCCTTTTTCATGATGAAAAAGTGGTGGAAAATTGAGTGCACAACAAACGGAGATAAAGCTCTTCGACAAGTGGAGTTTCCATGATGTAGAAGTTAAAGATCCAGGGCTGAGAAGGTATATATGTTTAAAGCCAGTCTACATTCCACATACTGGAGGTAGACATGAACATAAGAAATTCGGAAAAGCAGAAGTACCGATAGTTGAAAGGTTAATAAATAAATTGATGAGGCCGGGTAAGAATATGGGTAAGAAGCATCTTGCAACAAACATAGTTAAACAAGCCTTTGAAATAATACACTTAAGCACAGGTGAAAATCCAATACAAGTATTGGTTAGAGCTATAGAGAATTCAGCTCCAAGAGAAGAGACCACCAGAATAATGTATGGTGGAATAGTTTACCATCAATCAGTGGATGTATCACCACTCAGAAGACTAAACTTAGCATTAAAGTTCATAACTGAAGGTGCAAGAAGCGCGGCTTTTGGAAACCCAAAAAGCATAGAAGAAGCTTTGGCTGAAGAGATTATAAAGGCAGCAAAATCAGATCCATCATCATACGCTATACAAAAGAAGGAGGAAATAGAAAGGATAGCTTTAGCTTCAAGGTAAACTTAATTTAAGACCACAAAAAACTTAAATATGAAAGTAATTCACTAATTTGCGAGAGAGGAGAGTGTAATATGTCTGAAAAGCCACATCTAAACATTGTGGTAATAGGTCATGTAGACCACGGTAAAAGCACAACAATGGGACACCTACTATACCTAACGGGAAACATAGATGAACGTACAATGAAGACTTTAGAAGAAGAATCTGAAAAGATGGGTAAAGGATCCTTCAAATTCGCATGGGTCATGGATAAATTGAAGGAAGAGAGGGAGAGGGGATTAACAATAGACTTATCCTTCTGGAGATTTGAAACGCCAAAATACTACTTCACAATAATCGATGCCCCAGGACATAGAGACTTCGTAAAAAACATGATAACAGGAGCTTCACAAGCAGATGCAGCTATACTAGTGGTATCAGCTAAGAAAGGGGAGTACGAAGCAGGCATGGGCGCAGCAGGACAAACAAGAGAACATGCATTCCTAGCAAAAACGCTAGGTATAGATCAGCTCGTTGTAGCAATAAACAAAATGGATGACCCAACAGTAAACTACAGTAAAGAAAGGTACGAAGAAGTTAAGACTGGAGTAGGTAAATTCCTAAGAATGATAGGATATGATATAAACAAAATCGATTTCATACCAATATCCGGATGGTATGGAGACAACTTGGTAACAAGAAGTGATAAAATGCCCTGGTATAACGGACCAACACTAGTAGAAGCATTGGACAAACTCACAGAACCCCCAAGACCAATAGACAAACCATTAAGAATACCAGTACAAGACGTTTACACGATTTCAGGTGTTGGAACAGTACCAGTAGGCCGCGTTGAAACTGGAGTATTAAAAGTTGGAGACACCGTACTATTCCTACCAGCCAAGAAGAGTGGTGAAGTTAGAAGTATAGAAATGCATCACCAACCACTACAAAAGGCAATACCGGGAGACAACATTGGATTCAACGTGAGAGGTATATCAAAGGAGGATATAAGGAGGGGGCATGTATGCTGCCACCCCACAAACCCAGTTAAAGTTGCTAAATCATTCATTGGAAGAATATTTGTGTTATACCATCCAACAGCCATAGCCGCAGGGTACACACCAGTCCTACACATACACACAGCAACCGTGGCTGTAAGATTCGATCAACTACTAAAGAAGATAGATCCAAGATCTGGTGCAACAATAGAGGAAAATCCATCATTCCTAAAGCAAGGTGATGCAGCGATAGTTAAATTCGTACCACTAAAACCAGTATGCATGGAGAAGTATGCAGATATCCCACAACTAGGTAGATTTGCCATAAGAGATATGGGAAGAACAATAGCTGCAGGAATAGTAATGGATATAGAAGAAGAGAAGTAAACGAAGATAACCAGCGAAATAGGTGAAGAAATTGGTTAGAAAAGCGAGGATAAAGCTTTCCAGCACCAATCACCAAAAATTGATGGAAGTATGTGAGGAAATAAAGAGGATTGCAAAAACCACGGGAGTAAGAATAGCTGGACCAATACCATTACCAACCAAGAGACTAGTAATACCAGTAATGAGAACTCCCTGCGGAGATGGAACAAAAACTTGGGACAAATATGAAATGAGAATACATAAAAGGATAATAGATATAGATGCCGATGAGAGGACAATGCGCCAAATAATGAGGATAAGAGTTCCACCCGAAGTCAAAATAGAGATTGAATTGACATAAATTACGAGGAAATATACCCATACCCCCTTTTTTAATTTCGAATACTTTATTTTGTTAAGGGTTAAATAAGGCATTATGACGCCGGGGGCGGGATTCGAACCCGCGCGGCCTTAAAGGCCATCGGCTTTTCGCGGAAGACTTAGCAAGCCGACGCCCTAACCAGACTAGGCGACCCCGGCCCAAATATAGCTTTAAGAAAAAGTTTCTTTTATCTGTTTCCTTCAAAATATGTGGAGATGTATGTATTATGTATAAAGTTATTGACTTATTCTGTGGTTGCGGAGGATTTGCAAGAGGATTCGTGGAGGAAGGGTTTGAAATATTGTTAGGTATAGATATAGATGAGAATTCACTAGCTACATATTCCAGTAATGTAAAAGGAGCCATTACATGGAGGATGGATTTAAGGGAAGTACACTCACAAGACATAACAAACATCATAGGCTCAAGCCCAGATGTGATCATAGGAAGCCCTCCATGCGAACCATTCACACCAGTTAACCATAAAAGAATGAAGAATGAGCTTGACAGACTATACATAGATGAAATGGGAAGACTAACATTACACTTCATACGTATAGTTGGAGATTTAAAACCAAAAATTTTCGTAATGGAAAACGTCCCACAAATAGTTGAAGGAGAATTGAGGTGGGCATTAAAGTGGGAATTCAACAGAGTTGGATATAAGAGGGTATACTTCAATGTACTCAGAGCAGAAGATTCACAAACACCATCAATTAGAAGACGAATTTTCATATCAAACATACCAATTAAAATTAAACGTGAAAGTAAAAGGGTAAATGTGGAAGAAGCTCTGAGGGGATTACCAGACCCGGAGGAGATGATAGACTACCCCAATCATGAAATAACACCATTAACTGAAAAGAAGATTAAGAAGATAGCTAAGCTAAGGTGGGGGGATGCTTTAATATTATTTAAGGGAGCTGATGGGAAAATATATAGGAATATGATTAGACTACATCCAAAACGGCTTGCACCAACGGTTATGGGAGGATCAAGATTTATACATCCATACGAAAATAGGTTATTAACCGTTAGGGAGCAGGCGAGGCTAATGGGATTTCCAGACACCCACATATTCTACGGCTCAAGGGAAGAACAATACAACCAAATTGGAGAAGCTGTCCCTCCAACATTATCTAGGGCTATTGCGAAACAAATTAAAAGAGTACTTGATGAGGGATGGTAAATGTACGAAAGAATAAAGAACCTGATAATGACAATACATAACATAAGTTCACAACAAAGGTTAATTGAACTAGCAAAAGTATTCTATGGATTGGGATACAAGAATCTAGTAATATCTAAAGCCACTGGAACAGCAGCTCAGATTGGAATACCAGAAGTACAAAAGATATCAATAAAAAATGGGGGGAAACTCATAATAACTGCAGACTTGGAAGATGCAATAGAACTAATAAAACCAAACACGATAATCCTATTAACACAAAAAGCGTACGGAAAAACCGCATATAAACCTGAAAACATTGCAGAGAAACTAAGTAGGGGGTTAACCGTAATGATGGTGATCGGAGGATTGGAGCCTGGATTAACATCAAGAGATCTATCCTTAGGCGAACCCACATATATTCAAGGCATAGAAGGAGACTTAGGGTCAGTTGGATTGGCAACTATAGCCCTATATGAATTGAAAAAGCATATAGAAAATCATAAAACATGTTAATGCAATATTAGGGATGGCCTAAACTTTAAAATATCCTTTAAAACTCTATCCACATAATCATTAAGATAATTCGCGACATCCTGTGTTGTGAGAACCCCATAGATAATCCCATCCCTAACAACTGGAAGTTTACGAACCCTCTTCTCACTCATAATAGCGGCAGCCTCGCTTAAAGTGGCATCAGGATCTATAGTTAAAAGTGGGGTCGTCATAATATCAGATAGCTTAGTGGTTTTAGGGTCTCTATCGGCAGCTAAAACCTTACTGATCAAATCCTCTTCAGTAACAATTCCAACAGGTTTACCGCCATCTAAAACAATGATGTATGGAATCTTCTTCTCAACCATAAGCTTTGCAGCTTCAAAAACGCTCAAATTCTTGTCAGCAGATAAAATAACCCTAGACATATAATCTTTAACAGACATATTTAAATCACTAAAATGATTTAAAGATAATATTGAAATATAAAGTTTGACTTACAAAAACGATAATAAGAATTCTGATTCAATTACAGAATTATCAAATAATTATGCAAAAACAGCACATGTAAGTTTAAGGGGATGATCATTCTTTGTAAAGATGGAAGTTTCCTTTTCTGTCTGATGGTGGGCGGGCTGGGATTCGAACCCAGGACCACCGCCGTGTCAGGGCGGTATCCTAACCAGCTAGACGACCCGCCCCCTCTCATACTTACATAGGACTGAAATTAAATAAACTTTTTTTGTTATATCCCTTTTTATTTGGAATTGTTAAGTTCAAAATTTTATATCTATGAGGTAATTTATATTATTGGGCCGGTAGCTCAGCCTGGAAGAGCATCCGCCTCGCACGCGGGAGGTCGCGGGTTCAAATCCCGCCCGGTCCACTAAACTTGAACCTAATAGACCCCATAAAGTATAAATGACCATTTATAGTGTCATCATTATAGATCATTTGTAAGAAATGATACGCTGAAAATGATGTTAACAGGATTTAAAGGCATTAAATAGTTGTGCATTTATAGGCGATATCCTCTAGCTCTATATTTTCTTGCCTGGATTCATAATGTTGTATGGGTCTAAAGTCTGCTTTATCATTGATAGTAATTTTAATGTATTTGCATCTATTTCAAGAGGCAGATACTGTTTTTTAGCTATGCCAATACCATGTTCTCCACTTAAAGCACCATTATTTTTTACTGCTATCTTGAATATGTTTTCTTTAATTTTCTCTATTTCAGGGGTTAGAGATTTCTCTTTTGGAACTAGTATGCTTGGATGTAAATGTCCATCACCAGCATGTCCAAAAACAGCGATATTTACATTGAATTTACTGCTTAATGATTTTATTTCCATAATTGTTTTCGGTAGGAGAGATACTGGCACTATAATATCTTCATCTAGTCTACCACCGTAAACCTTTTCAAGGGATTCTCCAGCAAGCTTCCTTTTCCTCCACATTTCATCAGCATTATAATATACATGAACATTTTCATCAGGTATTCCAAGGTTTTTTAGATAAGACGCCAGAGCTTCAAGCTTATTATCCATATCGTTACTTGAGAAGGCCTCAATCTCCAATAGTATTATTGCATCCGATTCTGGGAGACTTGCATTATACGCTTTGTTTATAGCAGCTATGGTTATATCATCCATTAACTCTATTGCAGAAATGTCTATGTTTAGTTTTGTCAACGCAACTATAATTTCGCCTGCATTTTCCAAATTATTGCTGGATATGGATACTCCAATTCTATATTGCGGTTTAGGGGCAACCCTCAACAATGCTTTAGTTATTATCCCAAGAGTCCCCTCACTACCAACAATAAGTGACACTAAATTGTATGCGGACACCCACTTCTTTGTCCTTGAACCAATCCACACCTTACCAACAGAGGAAGTTATAACTTCCAACCCTAAAACCCAATTTTTAATGGTGCCATATTTGTAACTGCGAGGACCAGCAGAATTTTCAGCAAGCATCCCACCTATAGTGCATTGATCTCCAGTTGCAGGATTTGGGGGTAAGAATAGGTTATATTTAGATAGAAAGTCATTTAAATTGTCATATATGACTCCAGGCTCCACCAAAACTTGCAAATTATTTAAATCGAATTCCAAAATCCTATTCATCCGTTTAAAATCCACAATTATTCCACCAAATATTGGGACGCTACCACCGCTAAGTGAAGTCCCGCCACCTCTAGGAATAAGTGGAATTCTAAATTCCTTAGCCACCTCAACCAATTTTTCCACTTCTTCAGAAGTTTCAGGTATTACCGCAAGAGATGGTTTACCTTTAATGTATGATTGATCCTCTTCATATTGTTTTAAGATTTCCTCATCAATAATGATCCTATCCCCAAATATGCTTCTCAACTTGGATAAACACAGTTCACTAACACCATGCATAAGGCTCACCCATCACAGCAATATTCGATGTTAAATTTATTAATGTTTGGTAAATAACATTATCCTTCCACATTGGCATTGTAAAAGAGAAAGTTTAGATGTGGGCCCGGTGGGATTTGAACCCACGACCCCCCGGTTATCAGCCGAGTGCTCTAACCATGCTGAGCTACGGGCCCATGCAGACAATATATCTATCTACAAAAATTTAAGATTTCATTTCATAATAAATTCTTTTTGGACGCACATGTATGATGAGGAGTATATTGAAAAAACTTTGAAGGCTGGTGAAATTGTAAATAGAGTTTTAAGGGATTTACCAAGAATGGTGAAGCCTGGAGTAAAAGTTTTTGATTTATGTGAGAAGATAGAGAATCTAATAATTGAGGGGGGAGGGAAGCCAGCTTTCCCATGCAACATATCCATAAACAACATAGCAGCCCATTATACAGCGTTTCCAGAAGATCAATCAATAATTCCAGATGATGCGGTGGTTAAGGTTGATATAGGTGCCCATTTTGATGGTTACATAGTGGATGCAGCAACCACAATATCGTTCAACAGCAAGTACGATGACATGGTTGAAGCGAGTAGGATAGCTTTGAAGAATGCATTGAAAGTAATTAAGCCGGGGGTAAGGGTGAGCACAGTGTCAAAGGAAATTGAAAGGACAATTAGTGGATTTGGGTATAAGCCAATAAGCAATTTAACGGGACATATGCTTAAACGATACATATTGCATGGCGGGAAAAATATACCTAATGTTTATGGGGAATATCCATGGATCATGGAAGAAGGGGAGATATATGCAATTGAACCATTCGCTACTGATGGTATAGGTAGCGTTACTGAAATGCAACAAGCATACATATACTCTTTAGCAAAAGTACATTCTGGAAGAACAAGACTGGAAAAAGAATTATTAAGGTACATTTATGACAACTTTAAAACACTTCCATTCTGCGAAAGATGGTTGAAAAATTTTAATGTGAAACAGGAAAATATAAGGGAAATAATTTATAGATTGGTTGAGAATGGGGCATTAAACATTTATCCAGTTTTGAGAGAAGTTAAGAATGGTATAGTAACTCAATTTGAAACAACAGTGATAGTTTCAAAAGAGGGACCAATAATAACTACGGAAATTTGAGAAGTTACCATAATTTCCATAGGAGGCCATCCATATACTCATTTAGAGAACGAATAGTCATGTATTCCACTTGCTTCACAGCTTTAACCAGCGCTTTAGCCAATTCAATGGTTGTTATCAGTGGGATATTGAACTCCACAGCTATACGTCTAAGCTTATATTCATCATGATACTCTTTGTAGTGGGAGTTATTTTTAGAGCATACATTTATTACAATGTCCACCATCCTCCTCTTAATAACATTTATTGGCGCATTATCTTCATTAAAAACTGCAATTTCATAAGGAAGTGCATATTGACCATTGAAGCAATCATTTAATAGTTCAAAAGTACGTTTAGTGAGGTATACTTTAAAACCAATTCTAATTAAATCAGCAATAATTTCTTTAATGTCGTTTATCTTCGTATTGTCACTAATACTTAACAAAACAGTACCATTTCTAATTGGTAAGTTAAGTTCTGCTGCGTGAAGAGCCTTCAATAATGCGTCAGCAAAGTTCTCACCCAAACATGCCACTTCACCTGTACTCCTCATCTCCACTCCAAGCACGGGATCTGCACCGGATAATCTCATAAAACTAAATTGGGGAACTTTGACACTCACATGAGGTATTGGTGGTAACTCAAATATTCCAATATCCCTAAACCTTTTACCTAAAATTGCCATTGCCGCTAAATCTATTAAATTCACACCAACAGTTTTACTTGTATATGGGAATGACCTTGAAGCCCTCAAGTTACATTCAATTACATAAACAACGTTATCTTTTACCAAAAACTGAATGTTAAATGGTCCAACAATCTTAAGCCTCCTAGCTATTTTACTAGAGTAATCTTTAATAACATTTATGATTGAGGGCGCTAGAGTTTGAGGTGGTATACACATGGTTGCATCACCACTATGCACCCCAGCCTCCTCCACATGCTCAATAATGGCGCCTATAATGACATCATCGCCATCAGAAACGCCGTCAACTTCCACTTCCTTGGCTCCACTAATAAATTTTGAAATCACCACAGGATGTTCTGGGGAAACTTTAGTGGCGAGGGATAAATATTCTTCTAATTCCTTCTCATCATAAGCTACACGCATACTTGAACCTGATAAAACGTAACTTGGCCTTATTATTACGGGGTAACCGATCTTGGAAGCAAATAGTTTTGCTTCATCAATTGTTTTAAAAGAGCCCCAAGCAGGTTGAGGTATTTGTAATTCATCTAATATGGAGCTAAATTTAGCTCTATCCTCAGCCATATCAATACTTATAGGCGAAGTACCGAGAATATTAACACCATTCATACTCAACTTCAAAGCAAGATTATTGGGTATTTGACCACCTACAGAAACTATTACTCCAATAGGTTTCTCAAATTCATAAATATCTAAAATTCTCTCCAAACTCAATTCCTCAAAGTAAAGCTTGTCTGAAACATCATAATCCGTTGAAACAGTTTCAGGATTGTAATTTATCAATATAACCTCCTTAATACCATGCTTCTTTAAAGCCCAAACCATATTCACTGCACACCAATCAAACTCAACGCTAGATCCTATTCTAAACACACCAGAACCTAAAACTATGATCTTACTTTTTTCAGGTGAACTTTCCGTTGTTATGTCATTTTCATCCCCACAATATGTTAAGTATAGGTAATTGGTTTTCGCAGGCCATTCAGCAGCTAAAGTATCTATTTGCTTTACACAAGGAAAAATTCCAAACTTTTTCCTTAACATTCGCACATAATCTTCTGTAACTCCCAAGCATAACGCTATTTGCTTATCTGAAAAACCAAGCCGTTTTGCTTCTTTTATTAATACTACGATATTCTTGTCATTTATATTTGCTTTACGGAGTTTCTCCTCCATATCTACAATGTTTTTAATTTTATATAAGTAAAAGGGGTCTATGCCGCTAAGCTCATATATCTTTTCGATACTAACACCAAGTTTTATGGCTTTAACTATCTTGAATATTCTATCATCTCTTGGATGGGAAATTGCATATAGAATGTCTTCAAGCGATTCACATTCATTTTCATCAGTATTACACACTAAACCATTTTTCCCAATATCCAGCATTCTAATGGCTTTTTGTAATGCTTCTTCAAAACATCTCCCAATGGCCATAACTTCTCCTACAGACTTCATCTGAGTGCCTAAACTTCGATCTACACCAACAAACTTTTGAAAATCCCATCTTGGAAATTTAACAACCACATAATCCAAGGCTGGTTCAAAACATGCCGTTGTAACCTTTGTCACTTTATTGATAAGTTCTGGCAGTAGGTAGCCTATCGACAATTTGGCAGATATATATGCAAGCGGATATCCAGTGGCTTTACTAGCCAAAGCAGAACTCCTCGACATACGCGCATTAACCTCAATAACCCTAAATTCCTCAGAATTAGGATTCAAAGCCCATTGAATATTACACTCACCAACTATTCCTAAACTTTGAATAACCTTAATCGATGCAGACCTTAGAATATGATATTCGCGATTGGTGAGAGTTTGTGATGGAGCAACAACAATAGAGTCTCCAGTATGTATCCCCATAGGATCCACATTCTCCATGCAACAAACAGCAATGCAGTTATTCGCATAATCACGCATCATTTCGAATTCTATTTCTTTCCAATGTCCCAAATACTCTTCTACAAGAACTTGGAAGATGGCGCTTTGAGTTAATGCACGCTCAACGATTTCAATCAATTCTGAATCATTGTGAGCTACTCCAGAGCCTTTCCCACCAAGAGTATATGCCACCCTCACCACAACGGGATAACCTATATCTTTAGCTGCTTTCAAAGCTTCTTCAACAGAAGTTGCGGAGAAACTTCTAGGTACAGGGATTCCCGCATTTATCATTGCATTTTTAAATAGCTCCCTATCTTCAGTTTTCTCTATGGCATCTATAGGCGTACCTAAAACCTTAACGTTATACTTATCGAAAATACCCATTTTAGACAATTGTACGCCACAATTTAATGCCGTCTGACCCCCAAAGCCGAGTAAAATACCATCAGGCCTCTCCCTCTTAATAACCTCCTCCACATAAAATGGAGTTACAGGTAGAAGGTATATTTTGTTTGCAAGCTTAGGATCTGTTTGTATTGTTGCAACATTTGGATTCACCAGTATAGTCTCAATCCCCTCTTCCCTCAAAGCCTTCAAACACTGACTACCAGAGTAATCAAATTCTGCTGCTTCACCAATCTTTATAGCTCCACTCCCCAATATTAGCACTTTTCGAATACCATCAAGTTTAGGCATGAAATCACCTCAGCATTCTTATAAATACATCAAAGAGAAAACATGTATCGAGGGGGCCTGGAGAACCTTCAGGATGCCATTGAACGGAAAAAGCATCTTTCTCCACATGTCTTATTCCTTCAACAGTTCCATCATTAGCATTTACATACCAAACTTTCAACTTAGTATCTTTCAATGATGAAGCATCCACAGCAAACCCATGATTTTGAGAAGTTATAAAGCAAGTATTATTTTCAATATTTAGTACTGGTTGATTTTGAGATCTGTGGCCATACTTCAATTTATACGTCGAACCACCCAGAGCTAAAGCGAGTATTTGATTTCCAAGGCAAATCCCAAAGGTGGGAATACCACTATCAACAATTTCCCTTACAGTTGCAATAGTTTCAGTTAATAATGCTGGATCACCAGGACCATTGCTTATTAAAACACCATGAGGCTTATAAGATAAAATATCTTCAAATGGGAAGTTATATGGAACTCTAATAACATTAACCCCTCTTCTCAAAAGGTTGCGAATTATACTCAACTTAACTCCACAATCTATCACGACAACATTCTTATCGCTACCAATATGGTAGGATACAGGCTCTTTAATGGAAACCTTCTCCACAAGATTACTTTCAATAGGATTGGTTGAGCACTTCAATTCCTCAAATAATTTCCCAGGGTCAACAGATACACATTCATCAAACACATAAAGTAAACCCATCATAACACCCTTAGACCTCAATTTCTTAGTAATACTCCTAGTATCAACGCCAAAAATACCTGGAACACCATTTTCAAGCAACCACTCATTAAAAGATTTAGAAGAAGCCCAATGTGAAGGCATAGTACATAAATCACTAATAATAACACCGGAAACTTTTATACCAAATGACTCGAAGTGTAAGGGTATATTATACTCGTCAACTAAGCCTAATGATGGAACACCATAATTTCCAATCAATGGATATGTAAACAATAAAATTTGACCCATATATGAGGGATCGGTTAAAGCTTCAGTATATCCAACCATAGAAGTCGAAAAAACAACTTCCCCTACAACCTTAGTAGAAGCACCGAATCCATAACCAACATAAGTAGAGCCATCCTCAAGAATTAGCACAGCCCTTTTAAATACAGTCTCGGTCATTGGAATACTTTCAGCCTCCAAAAACTTGAAGAGAAAGACGCTTTAAATTTTATGTTACAATTGTAACAATAAGAAGGGGGATTCATCAGAAAATAAGAGCATTATCGTTAAGAATGACATTAGGATTATCATAAACCCTAGAAATAAAAATGCTACCTAATAAACGTCATTTCATCATCATTACAAATTATAAAAATGGTTCCTCAAATTCAGAGTAAAAATATTAAGTTTATGTAATGTTTTGAAGCCTCGGGCGGGATTCGAACCCGCGACCTACGCCTTACCAAGGCGCCGCTCTAACCAGGCTGAGCTACCGAGGCATTACACCAATATAAATTAAAAATTATAAAGATTCTTTAAGTTTTTGCTGGAATGGCAATAGCATGCTACACTACTTCTTTATGAGATCCATGAACCTAGCGCAATTAACACAGACTTGCATGCCCTCCCTCTCCGTTATACAGTTTTTACACACGTTTTTGAAACACATTTCACACTTGTATATTTCATTAACTTTAGCTCCACATATTGGACATGTATACAAAGCGCTTTTCACCTTTAAAAATAAATTATTGTAAAATAATATTTATTCTTTGTTAAAGCCATTTCGCTGTTAAATCGTCTTTAAACGTTTTCACTTTGACGCCTTTAAGAGGGAAAGTTGGTTGGCAATGGGTAAACTCCAAAATAGATACTGGCATTTCAATGTTAAAATTAATTAAAACTTTTGGATGAATTTCACCTATTAAGCCAATGCATCTATTTTTAACTTTCACAACAGCAACTCTGCCACTTATAAATGATGGATGATTATACTGCTCTAGGGATGCCTCGACTCCAAGCCCATCCATTAATGACGTCAAAACTTCCTTAGCATCTGTAAATGTAGCCTTTGAGGCTGAAATAGCAATGGCAGTATTTCTCTGAACATAAATGTCATCTTCCGACGGTATTGCCACATACCCTATTTCAAATATTTTTTGAGGATAAGCAGAATGTTTATTTTGTGAAAGGAAGCGTAGTAGATTCGGAGTTATCCAAAATCGGTAACAATTGTACTCTTCACTAACTGGATTCACTAATCTCAATACATTTGCATTAGTGATATTCATTAGGGTTGTTTGATTGGCAACATTTGTTAATGTAAAGGTCATTACCTCCTGAAAGCCCATTCCAATGAGTATTCCTCTGATTTTTCCTTCTAAAACTTCTATCAATGATGGTTTCCCAACAGTCATTATTGATGGGAGTTCGGGAGTTATATTCTCATATCCATAAGAGATCAGCATATCTTCAATAATATCAACGGGATGAAGAATGTCAACTCTATATGGGGGTATAATGACCTTGACCTCTCTGTGATTTACCACTTCAGCTCCATAACCCATTCTCCTCAGTAGTGTTAAAGCTTCATTTAGGTTTATCCTCAAACCAGTAAGTTTATTGAACATCTCAACATTGACGTGCATTTGTTTAGGCGTTAAATCGGGGGTTATTTTGCTAAAATTGGGATATTTAATGGAAACCCTCTCCACAATGCCGCCTCTCTCAAGAATGTTACAGACAAGCACATTTAATGTTTGTTCAACAGATTTCTCATCGGTTCCAGTCAATTCTATAAATAGATTCTTCGTGGATTCATTTACTCTAGTACGTGCTCCATTTATTATAGGAGGAAAGCTGAAAATACCTTTCCCATCAATGTATACTGGATAAGTCCCCTTTACAAGTGCAGAATAAGCTTTACCCTTAGGATGCTTAACCAATATTTCTTTAAGAGACAGCTCCTCCTCCATATCTAATGGAACCATCTTTTCATCTCCATTCACTTCAGTATATATTATTGGTGGCGTTATTTTGTCATAATCATGTATTCCTATAGCAACCTTCCTTCTATTCCTACCTAAAGTTATATGTAAAGCCTCTTGCATGTTCATTAAACTCTTTATGAAAGCACTGTCAATAGTTAAATTTCTAATTATTGCGCACGCTATATATGGGCGTGTCTGAGCATCTTTAACGTAAACCTCCACGCAAGGTTTATTTGAAGACAAGAGAGCATATGTAGTGCAACTTAACTCGATTTCAAAGAAGTTTCTTATAGCTCTGGATAACCCCTCAACGCTTAAGAGATCGGGGCGATCAGGCTCAAGTTCAACTATGACCTCTTCCCCCTCAACGTTTTTAATTTCCCCCTTAAATTGCCGTATAGCATAAAATATCTTTTCAACACTTTCCACACGACTAAACTTCATCAAATCATTTATATTGAAACTTAAGGTGGGCATTTAGACCCCCCACAATGTTGGAATTCTCTTTGATCTTAGCCAATCTAAGTCATTGGAGAAAAGTAGTCGTATATCTTCTATTCCGAGAGCCACCATAGCCAATCTATCTATCCCAAGTCCCCAAGCAAGAACTGTAGCTTTAATTCCAAGTGGGTACGTGACCTCAGGTCTGAAAATCCCTGCAGGTAATGCTTCAATCCAACCCAATTTATCATGTTTAATGTACCCAACAACACTGGGTTCCGTGAATGGGAAATATGCTGGCTGAAATTTAACCTCCTTTATGCCAAAGGCTTCCGCAATAGTTTTTAAGAAGCCCAGCAAATGTTTAAAATTAACATCATATGATACAACTATACCCTCACACTGATTAAATTCCATTAAATGAGTTGCATCGATTTTATCAGGCCTATAATTTCTGTCAATCGTAAATATCTTCTTCGGCAAATCAGAGTCACTTAACTGAGATAAACAACGCACAGATACTGCTGTAGTCTGACTCCTCAATATACGTTTTAAAGCGAGTTCAGGATCCCAGTAACCCCAGCCTTTCGAACCAGTTTCCCAGCCGTTTTCATGAGTAGCTTTAACACGCTCCCATATTTCCCTCTCGCAGACTTTATCTAAATTCATTTGTTTATAATCAACATAGAAGACATCATGTATATCTCTTGCAGGATGATCTGAGGGCATGAAGAGGGCATCTGTATTCCAGAAGTTGACTTCTATTGGTGGACTAGTAACCTCTTCAAATCCCAATCCTATAAGTATTTCTCGAATTTCATCTATTATCTCCCTATATGGATGCTTCTTCCCAAAAATAAGTTTCTTTACAGGAGCGGAGACATCATAAGGTCTAAAGTAAAGATTAGACCACTCCCCAGAAACTATAATGTCCCTTGTAAGTTCATTAACTATTTTTATGTTTTTAATGTCCAATACATTACGAATTGAGAAAAGCTCCTTAATCATACTCAAAGCTTTTAAGCCAACTTGAGTTAATGAGGCTTTAACTTCCTTTACACTTCTATCCTTAATAATCCTCCCTCTCTTCCTCAGAGATCCCAGCAAAACAAGGTCTTCCTTAGAAAGTGGAAAGCCATTATTAATTTTACTTAATAATATGTATGGAGGATAATTGTTTAGTAGGTCGGTAGCATTTTCAACCTTCAATTTTACAAGTCTATTTCCATTCACTTTTTCAATAGAAATCCAACCCAATTTCACAGCCCAACTTAATCCTATCTTTAATTCAGCTTCACTCAATTGAAGATCTTCAATTAAAGATGCACCACCATGCTCAATCAATTTCTTGATAACCCGTTGCTCTGGAAATAGTTGCTTTAAGTATTCCTCTCCTTCCACATCCAATTCATATATGGATGTAAGAACTTCTTCTACTGATATTAGATTCTTGACCTTTAGAGATTCAAGAGCCCATAACACGGAGTCCACTGATAACCCAGTTTTCTCAGAAACATCTTTTAATGTATGGGAAGTCTCTAAGGCAATCAAAACTTTCATTTCAATTGGATGAAGCATCCCTATGATTTTTTGAAGAAGGTCTATTGAAATTGGAGCTCCATTACTCCCTCCCATACTACACATTTTAACTCTCCTTTTATATATTTATTCATTAACAGTCTTCCCAGTTTATAAGGTTTTAAGTACAATACGTAAACAAAATTCTTAAATAGAATTTACAATAGGGAAATTATATCATGGAGATAAAAGGGATATATGTACCACATGTCACACCATTCAAACATGATGGGGAAATAGATAGAGAAGCACTGAAAAAATGCATAGAGTTTTGGATCAATAGTGGAGTTAACGGCCTTGTAACATTAGGTAGTAATGGGGAATTCCCATACCTAACTTACGAGGAGAAGATATCTGTAGTGAAAGATGTAATTGACTATGTTAATGGAAGAGTGAAGGTTATAGTGGGAACAGGAGCACCGAGCACATATGAAACAATAAAATTCTCTAAAGAGATTTTAGATTTAGGAGGAGTGGATGCACTAATAATAGTTACACCCTACTACTTCCCACTATCATCAAATGAATTAATAGCCCATTATTCAGAAGTACTAAGTAAAGTGGATGCACCAATACTACTATATGATGTACCAAAATTCACTGGATATAGCATGGATGTAAGTGTAGTGGAAAAACTTGTAAAAGAGTACAGCAATATTATAGGTATAAAGGATAGTACTGGAAACATGCTTCACATATCAGAAACCATAAGAACCGTGGGGGACAAAATTAGCGTATTGTCTGGGACTGCCGAATTTATATTGCCAACATTAATGCTTGGAGGGAAAGGAGCAATAGTAGCTGTAGCGAATTTCATACCAGAACTCACAGTGAAACTCTATAATGACTTCATTATGAAAAGATATGGAGAAGCTGCAAAAATCCAATTGAAAATAAATGCCATATGGAATGCTCTTAGAAGATTCAATCAGCTTTCAGCAGTAAAAGCCTGCATGAATGTAAGGAATATTAATGCAGGATATCCAAGAAGACCATCACTACCATTAAATGACAATGAAATGAACTATGTAAGAGAAATACTATCAAAGTACTTGTGAAGAGTAAAACTTATTTAAATTTTATTTTTAAATAGATGATTGAATTGGTGATTGCCGAAGATGGAGGAAAATGAGCAAAGTAAAAATATTGCTGAATTGAAGGAAAGAGCTCAGAAGATTTTATCATTGCTAAAGCAGGCATATCCAGATGTAAAGGGGACTGAACTGAATTTTAGCAATGCATGGGAATTGTTAGTTGCAACAGTATTAGCCGCACAGACACCAGATGCGAGAGTAAATGAAGTAACAAAAGTATTATTTCAAAGATATAGGTCAATAAAAGATTACGCTGAAGCTGATGATAGAGAACTTGAAGAAATATTGAAACCGATAAACTTTTACCGTAAGAAAGCACAAAGGATAAAGTCAATAGCTAAAATAATATTGGAGAAGTATAATGGAGAGATCCCGAAGTCAATAGAAGAGTTAACAAAGATACCAGGCATTGGTAGGAAAACAGCAAATATGGTATTGGCAAATGCATTAAATGTGGTTGAAGGAATAACTGTAGATACGCATGTAATGAGACTTGCCAATAGATTCAAATTAACCACGCAAAAGGATAGAAACAAAATAGAAAAAGAACTCATGGAGATAATACCGAAAGAGGAATGGTTCGATTTCTCAAACCTGTTAATAGCACATGGCAAGAGAGTGTGCAGTGCTAAAAAACCAAAATGTGAAATATGCGTTATAAGAGAATTATGTCCATCAGCTCAAACAACAAGTGAATGAAACAAAGATACACTAAAAGATTTAGAAATAAATTTTTATTAGATTTAATGTTATGTTAGTTCCTGTAAAGATGTGTAGTGTTTCCTCGAAGTTAGCTATGATTATCAGTTTAATAAGTAGTGGATTATTCTAAAAAGCGTTTATACATATTTGGTGAAAGTAAGAGGGGCTGCTATAGCTTTAATGGTGAATTGATGCGGGGGGTGGGATTTGAACCCACGAACCCCTTCGGGACAGCCGTTCTGAGAGAAATTCTCCTCAGGGCTGCGCCTTTGACCTGGCTTGGCTACCCCCGCAATGCATACGATATAATTTAACACAGCATAGCCTAAAAATATTGTTTATTTGCTAATTGAAGCAAAGTATATTTATTTGCAAGTTTATTGGACTACGCCTATCCTTGATATTATATCTCCCCTTGCTTTTTTGAATTTCACTGAAGTAATCTTTACTTTGACTATCTCTCCAATTTTTGCCCCTGGAATAAATATAGCTGTATCTTTAACTCTTGCTATACCCTCACCTTTATCTGAATAATCCTCAATTACAACTGTGTATACGTCTCCTTCATTAACCCTACTGAAGAGGTATACCTTTTTCTTTTTGCTAGATTTACGTTTAGAACTCTTCTTGCCCATATTTTTCCCCGTCTAATGAGGTTAACGTACTCTTCTCGGAGCCCCCTTCTTCCTTCCAGTTCTTCTGGGAGCGATTATACCGACCTTCTGTCCTGGAGGAGCTGTTCTAGGAACTGGCGTTCCACCTTTTGGATGGGATCCCCCACCATGTGGATGACTTGCAGCTACCATCGCCTTACCTCTAACAATAGGCCATTTAACAGCTTTTCTCTTTATTAAATGATATTTATTTCCAGCTTTTAGGAATGGTTTTTCAATTCTTCCTCCCGCAGCAACTATTCCTATAGTGGCTCTACACCTAGAGTCTATTGTTTTTAGCTTACCTGAAGGTAACTTTATAACCGTTTCACCGGAAGAGTGTGCAACAACAATTGCGTATGCACCAGATCTACGTGCTATTTTACCACCATCTCCAGGTCTCAGTTCAACATTGCAAATATTTGTTCCCTCTGGAATATTACCCACCGGAAGTATGTTTCCAACATCTACTTCTGCAAGTACACCTTTAGCTACATTTTTACCCACATATATACCTTCAGGGGCTACTATCAACTCCCTACTACCATCCTCGAATTTTATTAATGCCAATGGACAACCTCTACCTGGATCATGTAAAAGATCCTCTACAACTCCATTTATTTTTGATGTGTATTCAATTTTACTTGGAGTGTTATATCTTGCAGGACCAACTTTAATCCATTTTGGAGATCTGAAATTTGACCCGCCTCTACCTTTACGCTGTACAAGAATTCTTTTCCCCATTTCATTACACCTCTATAGTATACCCATCTTTGAAGCTACATCTGAAGCTGAATATTCTGAGCTAAGTTTGACATAAGCCTTCTTCTCACCTTTCGGCGTTATAAGCGTGTTAACTTTATCTACTTTCACATTAAATAATTTTTCTACAGCCCACTTAATTAAGTGTTTATTTGCATTCCTATCAACAATGAAAGTTAGTTTATTTTCTGTTTCAATCTTCCTTAATGCGGATTCGGATATCACAGGCCTTATTATTATTTTCCAAGGATCCATATCCTCCATGACTTAACCTCCAACCTTTTGAGATTTAATCTCATAATTAAATATGTTTGTGTACAATAAATGTTTACCCTTATACAATGAGAAGCGTTCATTTAATATGTCTATGGCACTTTGTGTGAAAATCGTTAGTCTACCAGGGTTTCCTCCAGGGGCCAAATGCACAACACTCAAATCACGTGCATTAACCACATCCAATCCAGGAAAATTCTTCACAGAGTTTATGAGTGGATAAATGTTTGAGACTACTATTAGGGGGCCTTTACCAATCTTGTATCTTCTACCCCTAAGTTTACCCTTACCAGCCCTAATCCTTATACCCTCTTTAACCCTCTCAATATCAGCCCAAAAGCCTAATTTAAGTGCAATATCTCTAAATGACTTACTCTTTTCAACTTTTTCCAATTCATTAGAAACTATCAATGGTATTTGAGGAATTGATGATACTAAGTGACCTCTTCCCGATACGAATGTTACATTTGCCGTGGCAGATAATGCTGATAAAATGGCATAGATACGTTCTTTCTTATTTATTTTTTCATGAATACGCTTTTCAACAGTTGGTGCATGAGCACTCCTACCGCCAACGGTCATAGTTGCAAAGGCAGCCACCCCAGCTTCAGGATATCCAGAACCTTTAACTCTTGGAACTCTTGCCACCCCATGGCCTACACCCCAACTTTTAGCAGTCGTACGTTTTCCAGCAAGTGGATCTCTACCCTGAGGTTGAATTCTTGCGGTTAAAGATGATATATAGGCTCTTCTGATAATATCCTTCCTAATTGGGATTTGGAAAAACCATGGGGTCTCCATCTCCCCAATCACAGATCCATTTAAGTCATATATTTTCATGTGAATCACCTATTAATGTACACCAATTTCGGTTGCTTAATTTGATAATCTTCTGGCATTCTTATTGCAGGTCTAATTTTAACTAATCTCTTGGGAGGACCTGGGACTGAACCTTCGATCAAAATGTAATTGCTTTTGACTAGACCGTAGTGGCAAAAACCACCTTTAACATTAATCTCCTCTCCACTCTTCCCAATTTTAAGTATCCTCTTATTGAACTCTGTCCTGAGGTGAAATCCCATCTGCCCAGGTCTGGGAACTGTCCACATAACGCCTGATGGCGTTCCAGGGCCTATGGATCCCACCTTTCTCGACCCTTTTCTATGCTTATGCCATCTCCCTAAAACTTTTACGCCAAATCGTTTAACCACACCTTGAAATCCCTTACCCTTAGTTACTGAGATCACATCAACATACTGCCCTTCCTTGAAAACATCAGCTACATTTATTTCCGAACCAAGTAGTTTGAAGGCAAAATCCAACTGCTCTTTCAATGTTCCACCATCCACCTTTATTTCAAAGAGTTCAGGCTTCTTCTTTCCAATTCCAGCTTTATTTGGTTGCGTACATGTAATTAATCTAACTTCACTTATTTCATTCAATTTTGAGTATAATTCATCAATGGAGGGAGGTTCAATCTTTTCTGGTAACGTGAAAACTCTCTCTAAAGATTTGGGGATTTTATCAGACCATAACTCCGTTAATGATCTTAAGGTACCATACTTCTTCGAATAAACTCTTATACCAGCAACGAATAGGGGTGGTGTCTCTAAAATTGTTACAGCTTTAACCACTTCCTTACCAAACATTGGAGTTCCAGGTCTATCTTCAACAACAACTACATGTGTCATTCCAACTTTATAGCCAGCAAATCCCATTATCCTAACAGCACCTTTGGCACTAGGCCAAGATCGAATTCTTGGGATTATACTCTTAGCTCTAACTCTAGGTGCAAATGCTAAGGATCCTCTTCTTGGAGCACTATACTTTCTATGACCCAAAGCCCCCACCAGATAACCTTTAAGTGGAAAATACAATCATATATATTTATCTTTTGCGTGTTTAAATGTAATGCATGATATTGATAATACTCAAAGTGGCAAGCATAGCCTCCTCAGTTCTCACAGTTTCACATCCCTGAAAAGGAATTGTATTAACTATGAAATGCGCAATATCCGATAAATTCACTTTAAATCGTTTGCATATCTCAAAGAGACCTTCATGAGGTGAACCAAATAAGATTAATATTTTATTGCTTTTTCGAATGGCATCTTTCATGTCGTTGAAAACTTTGGTGATCGGATCTCCATACTTAGAAGTGGCAATTACAAGATCGGCATTAAAACTTTTTATGGAATCCACTAACCCCTTATGCTCATAATTAACTGTGTAACCCCAATATAGTTTGACTTCTTCACGTGACACCACGGACAATTTTAAAGAATCTTTCGTTTTGTTTATTTTAACGGTAACACGTTCCCCCCTTTTCAATTTCTTTGGAACAAGAAATGGTTTATCTAAACCTATATCCACCAAGGACCCATCTTTGTAAGTCTTTATCACAACACCATCTCTAAAATCTCCATCTTTTATACCATCCAAACTTGAAGCTACAGTATGTGAAGGTATTTTCAGTGGAGGGAGAAGACCAACATATTTAAATAGGGCGGAAATCGTATATATTCGTTTTCGAAGATACTGAGGCGTTTCACAATATCTCAATATATTAGCTAATAATTCTCCCTCATCTTCAGTGCCATGCTTATCTACATATATAATTATCTCATCAACTCTAAATATTGCCGCGGTTCTAGCGATCAACCCAGCTTTAACGGTTTTTTCCCTTAGATGGGGGAGATCAGCAGTAAGACTAGCAGGCAAAGCCACAGCTAAAGGCTTGCTTCGTTTCTCAGGATAAAGCAAAGGGGAACACCACATTACTATTTCAACTTCATTGCTGTGAATAGCCAAAAACATTTATCATGTAAAATTATATAATATAATAAAGATCGATTCACCCCTTTGCAACAGCTATTGGTATAAATCTGGCAACGAGGGTAGCTATTCCAACATTGTGGGATACACTGGCAACCCTATCGATATCTTTATATGCTTCAGGAGCCTCTTCTATAATTCCATCCCTACTAGCTGCTTTTATTAAAATCCCCCTACTAGCTAATCTTCTAGTTATTTCATTGGCTGTAAATTGCTTTAAAGCTTGTGCACGGCTGAGTAAACGTCCAGCTCCATGCGCCGTTGACCCAAAACTAATCTCCATAGCCTTTTGCTGGCCCAGTAGTAGATAGGATGCCGTCCCCATGGATCCGGGTATTATTACTGGTTGACCAATCTTTCTGTATTCTTCTGGTAGTTCTGGGTGACCTGCTGGAAATGCTCTAGTGGCGCCCTTTCTATGCACATAAACTTTACGCGTCTCCCCATTTACCTTATGATCCTCAAGTTTAGCTATATTGTGTGCCACATCGTATATCATATGCATTCCTAAAGATTCCGCAGATTGCTTTAGAACCTTTTCAAACGATTCTCTCACCCAATGCAATATTAATTGTCTATTAGCCCAAGCATAATTTGACGCACAAGCCATGGCTGCAAAATAATCTTCAGCCTCCCTACTTTTAGCTGGCGCATACACCAATTCTCTATCTGGAAATCTAAGATTATACTTTCTAGAGGCTCTTTCCATTATGACGAGGTAATCAGAGCAAACTTGATGCCCAAGTCCACGTGAACCTGTATGTATCATCACAGTAATTTGTCCTTCATGAAATATACCGAAGGCCTTAGCTACCTTCTCATCATATATCTTATCAACAACTTGTATTTCTAAGAAGTGATTTCCACTCCCAAGAGTACCAAGTTGTGGAGCTCCTCTAGCTTTAGCTTTACTTGAAACCTTACTTGGATCTGCATTCTCTAAAGCTCCATATGCTTCACATCTCTTTACATCTTCCTCCCAGCCATAACCGTTTTCAACAGCCCATTTAGCACCCCCCATTAATACTTCATCAAGCTGATTTGTGGATAATCTGATCTTCCCTTCAGAACCAACACCTGATGGAACCATAATGAAAATGGTATCAAGAAGCTGTGCTACCTTATCTTTAATGTCGTTATAGCTTAGATCTGATCTTATTAACCTAACACCGCAATTGATATCATAACCTACGCCACCAGGACTCACAATACCTTCTTCAGCATCAAAGGCGGCAACCCCACCTATTGGAAAACCATAACCCTCATGTCCATCAGGCAGAACTATTGAAAATTTGTATATCCCGGGAAGTTTGGCAACGTTTATACATTGCTCAAGCGTTCTATCTTCCTTCATTTTCTGAAGCAATACATCATCAGCGTAAACTATGCCAGGAACCTTCATACCAATAGTTGGATCTTTAGGTATAATCCACGTGAAATCATTAACTCGCTCTATTTTAACCATATTATCCCCACCTAAATACTATGATAGTAATGATCCAATAAAAACTTTTGTACATAAGGTGGCAACTTAAAATTAACGCACACCGAGTTACCCTAAATATCTAAAAGGAACTTTGCAACAAACTTGTTATCCTCATTGTATATCTCCATTTGAGAATATGTAATTGCCTTTACTACAGTTCTCCTTTCATGTTTCGCCGAATCAAATTTTTCTCCAAATACGATGGCATCTAACACATAATTTTCTTCATCAATTTTAGATATACGCTGAACATTAAATGAGGAGAAAACTAATCCTTCAGCATCAAAAAGATACAACAATTCCTCAAGCCATGAGTATAGTAGTGAGTAAAGGTCAAAACCATTAACATGAATTTCCCTTCTAATTGATGGTTCTATCTTTGAAGTATCTGTCATGACTTCAAACATAGCTTTTGCTGCATATTCAAAGCACTCATTTAAACTCTTTCCGAAAGCCATTACATAAACATCTGCTTTATGATCAAGAAAGACAAATCCATGATCACCATGGATTTCTGACATAATAAATACTAAGCAGAACAACAATTTTTATTTTATCTAATTGAAAATTATTTATGCAGAGCCGGGGTGGCCGAGCGGACTAAATAGAAGGATTTTCTAGGTCAAGGCGCAGGCCTTGAGAGCCTGTGTCCCTTCGGGGACTCGCGGGTTCAAATCCCGCCCCCGGCGCCAAACAAATAAAATTAATAAAAGCCGTTGAAGAAAAATATAATGGGGTGGCGGCTAGGCGGGGTGCTCGGCCTACCCTTGCAGGGGTTCCCCCCTGCACCGCAAATGGTCGATATGGCGGGCCGAAGCCGATGCGAGGCATCCCAACAAGTGCTGAAACCCACAACCCAGCGATGAAACCTCGTCCCATGGGGTGCACGGAGGCGATAGGCTCCTCGGAGGAGGAGCTGAATCGCCCTTACCAAGCGAACCGGGTTAGGCCAGGAATGGAGCGGCCCTAAGCTTGGACGTGCACGTTCATGGGGTTGCGGGGTTAAGTATGATGTGGGATTTCAGCACTTGAATGGGATGTCCAGCATCGGCGTGCCGCCACCCCTCTAATTATAGGATCTTTAAATCTTCGAGTAACTCGCAAGCTCTACATATTTCTCTTGTTGTTGGCTCACCACAATGCTTACATCTATTTAGTTTTATTTTCATTAAATCCTCTTTACCCATAATTTTGTTTACAAAGTCTTCAAACGATGAGACGATTGAAAATTTTACGTCTGGATGTCTAGTTTCATAATCGTTCAGGAAGGATCTAACTTCACTTCTAAGGGAGAGTTTGGAGAATGGACATTCATTGGAATATAAGTCTATTCCACTATAATATGCATAGAGAGCTATTTCCTTTTCCGGGATATATTTCATAGGCTTTACACGAGGTATAAACCCTTCATATTTTTGTGATTCTATTCTGAATGACTCAATTAACCGTCCTATGTCTCCACGTAATATATTCATCAAGATGGTTTGTGCCTCATCATCTAAATTGTGGGCTGTAGCTATTTTTGTTGCACCAATTTCCCTACCTTTCACGTTCAGAATCTTCCTCCTTAAAACACCACAATAAGTGCATGGATGATAAGGTGATCCTTTCTTCTCTGCTATATCAATTATTTCTTTAAGTGTGTATCCGTAAAAATCTTTAAATGAAAAAGTTAAATGCTCCACCCCAAACATGCTTGAAAATTTCTTCGCTATCCTTATTCCTTCCACACGATAACCATTAAATCCCTCATCAATTGTAATGGCAGTTAATTTCACATCAGGAAAGTTTCTCTCAATCTTAGAAACAATTTTCATCATAACAACACTATCCTTCCCACCGGAAACTGCAAGGACTATATTATCATTCCAATCAAATAGCTTCCCCTTATTTATAGTCCAGCGAACCCTATCTTCAACATGTTTTATAAAACAATTCTTGCAGTAAGCAACGCCAGATATCCTCTTAAAATATACCGCTTGCCTATCACAAAATGAACATTTCAATCAACATCACCTCAAGAACATTGATTGCGAAACGTTAAGGAATAGTAGAAGCAATGAAGCAAATTTCAAAATTTCCAAAAACAATTCCCCAATCCCAACAGATTTGCCCATAAAGAATGTTTTCTTTGAATTAAGCGTTTTGTGACTAAATAAAACTTCAAAAAATCGTCCTCCATCAAAGAATGATATTGGAAGCATATTTATAAAGGCAGCACTTAAAGATATAACCTCAAACCAATTCAGGAAATTATAGTAATAGTAGGGTAGAAGTGGAGATGATAACAATGGAATGGATGAAGGATAATAATTGAAAACACGTACGCCAAGGAAAACTTTTGACGCATTGCTTGGATGAGCACCTCCAATCATACAAATATCGCCTCGAAGTGTAGTTAATGTGACATTCGAATTAGCTGGTATAGAACTGAGTATATTCGAAAAAGATAAAGAATTATTGATTTTAATTCCATTAATCCTCAATATAACATCCCCAACTTTAACTCCATAAAATTGCGCCGGTGACCCATCGACAACCTCAACCACAACAACACCAGAGGGAGGGCCGTAAAATGGGGATATGAAAAAGGAGAAGTTTGCAATAATGGAAAGTGCGATTATTCCAGTTATCAAATTCGCCGCCGAACCAGAAGCAAGTATTCTCAACTTAGACAGAACTTTAGCAGAATTCATTTCATTTTCATCCAGTTCAACAAAACCTCCTCCCAAGAACATTGCAAGCAATATACCTACACTCTTAATATTCACATTCTCGGTGAAAGCTGCAATTCCATGTGCAAACTCGTGAAAGAAGAAGACCAAGACCACTGAAATGATAAAATAAGGTAAAGAATTAAATGAGATGGTTATTCCAGGAATTAGTGGAAGGATGGGTTGAACTTCACCCATTCGGGAATAGTAGGAGATTATGTTGCTTATGAAAAAGTTTAAGGTAAATAGTGCTTCACCAATACCCAGAAAAACACCTATTGTAAAGAGCACCTTCCAAAATCTTCTTGCATAATTAGCTACTTTAAAAATAAACACGTTCAGCTTTTCAGTTTTCCATAATAGTACTAGATATGGTTTTATCTCAACATTATATCTTTCCAATTTAAACACTTTGTAAAGTATAAATAAAGTTGCCCAAAATATGGAAAGATAAGCTAAGAATAGCAGTATGTCGCCAATCATGCCACTACAACCAACCAAAAACTTAACAATTACTATAAGATAAATTCTTCTTAGAGTATGAGGAGGAAGGTAATCACTAAAGGTGATGCAAAGAAGGTTGTATACGATCAAGATCATTGGAGCCTATTTTATAGCTTAAGAAGTAAAGCTAGAGAGATTATGGAGGCCTTGAAGAAGATGGGAATTGATTGCGTAGTGCATGGAAGTTTGGCGAGGGGTGATGTGCATAAGGATAGCGACATAGACATTTTCATACCATATCCAATACCATCATATTTGGTGGAAATAGCATTGGATAAAATAGGTGCAAAGATATATGGTAAGGAACTTGTCCAAGCCACACCTAATCATGTAATGAAAGCACATATAGAGTTAAGTGATAACATAATCATAACATTCCCATTAATGAATATGCGAAGGCTGGAAAGAGAATTTTACAAATTCGGGGGAGAGGTGGATTTAGATGATATTATAAACAATAGGAGGAAACCAGGAGTTACGAAAAGCCTCCTACTAATAGAACCAACAGAAGATGGACATATAGAATCTCCAATAATTGGGAGAGAAGAATATGTCGCGAAGATACTAGGTGTTTCCATAGATATAGTAAAGGAGAGAGAACGAATACTAATGAGGCGCGATGAAATTGGAAGAACAGGAGTCTATTTCAAATATATATTGTCACCAGCTGAAAACTTTGAAGAAGTATTTAAAAATATGTTAGATAGAAACCCAGCATTAAGAAGAAGGTACAGCCTTTAAATAGTATCATATTTATGTGAAAAGAGGGATAAAATAATGATTAACCTAATTATGGTAACACAAAGTCTAGAAGAAAAGTTTAGGGATATTGTAAGTAACTGGATAAAGAGTGTGGAAGAGAATATAATATGGATAACTTCGATGATAAAAGACGCAGCGTTAACCATTGGGAGGGCATCATACTCATCAATGATAATAATTGGAGTTATAATGTGGTGTATGAACATACAAAAATATTACGCAAGAAGATTAATATATGGTGGAATAGTATTGGCGTTAATCACAGAACTGCTGGCTTGAAATCCACAATTACTTGCTAAGAGAAAGTAATATTCGTCTAAAAACACCCATCAAAGTAAATGCTTCTCTACCAGATATAAATGATCTTCCAATAATATGTTTGAACACTATAAAGGCTCTCTCCCTCTTATGTGAAGGATAATTAATGGCATCTAGAATATTCTTAAAATACTCTAAGAGCTTTTCCTTCTCTATTTGAGAAGACTCTCTATACTTAGCAGGTTTACTGGAACTCTTTGATAGAAAGAGCTCGTATAGTATTATGGCAACTGCATGACTAAGATTGAGGGATGGATATAGGTGGCTTGTGGGTATTGTAACTATGACATCACAAAATTTTAATTCCTCATTCTTAAGTCCAATACTTTCCCTACCAAAAATTAAACCTATTTTACCACGAACATCGCTAATAGCATCGGCAAGCATTCTAGGCGTAATGGCCATTCTTAATAAATTGTAATCATGACCACGTTTACTTGTTGTTCCAATATTGAAATCTGTAAAATCTTTCAGTTTAGTTAAGTCATCAAGGACGATAGCGTCATCCAATATCGGTTTAGCATGAACAGCATAGATAGAAGCTTCATTAACATCAATTTTCGGATTTATTAATATTAAATGTTTAAAACCAAAGTTCATCATAACCCTTGCAACGAAGCCCACATTACCTGAATATTCAGGTTCAACTAAAACGATGTATATGCTCTCTAATTCCATCTTCTCACCGCTCTAATTAAATATAATTTCTCAAAAAAGAAGCTTTTTTCAAGAACGACCGAAACTTCGAAGCCCATTTCATATAATTTACTAAGAGTTTTCTGAGGATTGGATAAAGAAGATTGTAAAAGCAGAAGTTCACCATTTTTACGAAGCATGTAAGGAAAAGCATCTATAAAACGATCTATAATCAATCTACCATCCACACCTCCACACCATGCCATCCGCTCCTCCTCATCAATATATAAATCATATTTATCAGCGGGTAAGTATGGGGGATTAAAAACGATCAAATCAAAGGTTGATGGCTTAAATGGATCTACAAGATTACCTCTCACTATTGATATTTTATTTTGTATGGAATTTAGCTTCACATTATACCATGTGTTTCTCGTAGCATTACCACTTATGTCAATTGCAACCACATGTTTACAAACTCTAGTTAGAAGCATAGACAATATGCCACAACCACATCCAACATCCAGTCCACATTCATACTCCTTGTTAAGCGATTTTATCAATTCACAAAACATAAAGCTGTCATCAGATGGGCAATAGACTTTTGGAAATACTGTGATTTCAAAACCGTAAAGATTAAAGCGATGTATATGCTTCATAACGATCTATAGGCTTATTATTTCACTTCAACTTAAAATTAAGTTGATTATATAAAAGCGATGCTACCATATATAATTCATCGATGCCCAACTCTACAACTCTTTTCTCAATAAATGGTATTTTACACACCGTATCATTGTATATTTTTCCAGGAAGGTTTTTGAATTTAAAATAGATATCTAGAGCGTTTCTCAATTTTTTATTCTTACAAGTGAAAATAATTCTAACAAAATCTAGAAAAAACAGGTTTACATCATCTTGAAGTGAAACATTTTTGGGTGTTAACCTTATTAAAGAAATATCAACCTCAGGCTGTGGGTAAAAACAGTTTTTAGATACATTTTCAAGAAGATCTATTTGAAAAAAGAAGTTTGAAGTTACGCTTAACCTACCATAATCTTTAGAACCAGGCTTAGCTAACATTCTATCTACAAACTCTCTCTGTAAAGTTAAGACAGCTAATTTGAATTTGATCTCTTGAGCCATCTTAAACAATAATGGTGAAGATATGTTAAAGGGTACATTAGAAATTATCTTGTCAACGTTACTAATATTTAATTTCAAAACATTGGCATGTATAATGTTTACATTTTCAAAATCTTTCAACATTGACCTTAGGATATTTACAAGTTTAGCATCTATCTCAACAGCTATGACCTTTTTAGCCTTTTCAGCTATCTTTCTAGTTAAAAAGCCAAGACCTGCCCCAACTTCCAAGACAACATCATCACTTTCAATATTTGCCGAATCAATCATTTTTGAAATTAAAGAAGGGCATATAACGAAATTTTGCCCCAATCTCCTTTTAGGCTTTATATTGTACTGTTTTAATATATGTTTAACTTCAGCTAAAAGGCTCATAGCCACTAACCTTTCACAAATAACCTATACTTATCCTCCCCTATTAATTCTGAAATAACACGTTTAATAATCAGCTTCTTTGGATCGGAAATTTTAGCTCTTAAACGTATATCTTCAAAACTTTCAAATGGCTTGACCCTCCTTTCTTCTAGGATAATCCATAAATGTTTTTTCCCGATCCCTGGTAATAATTCAAGTGAATGCATTCTTGTAGTTAAAGCTCCAGCTGTATTGAAGAAGTTTACGAACTTCTTTTCTTGCTGCGTTACAATGATATCAAGCACATTTAATAGCTCATCCTTAGCAGTAGCGGTTAAGTCATTATATGTTATTTTACGTTTAATTCGTAATACTTTATCCCTAACACCCTTACCTATGTACAAAAGCTCTCTGGGGGCAACTGACATATTAGGTCTTATGACAACTTCTAGTAAAACAAAGTAATCTGCGCCTATAACCTGCGCTATTGGCTCACTTTTAAAGAGAGACTTCTCAGTAAGCGGATGACCATATGGTAGGAAATCAAGTACGTAGGCATAATTTTCATAGAAACTATCGGTTTTACCTCTATAAGAAGACATGAAAGAACACCTAAAAAAAGTTTGGATTAAACAAGGATATTGTTAGCAGAAGCTTCTTATAACTTCCAATATTTTTTGCAATTCAGAAGTTAATAGAACTCTTCCCTCGGTTATGGTAAGAACTCTTAACTCCTCTATAGTTTTGGGTAGAATGTTAGCTATTTGAACTGCAGAAAATCGTGATAATTTAAATTCATCTACCAACTTTTTTATTAAATCCTCAGCTTTTTGCGAATCAATCTTAGCTATTTTTGATGATACATCTAATGTGAGATTTTGTAGTGTGGAGAGATTCCCACTCTCCATTCTCTTTTTCAAAAGATCCTTCACTATTGCATAGGGTACTTCAATTTTTTCAGAAATGATTCTTGGAATAGAAATCACCTCAAAATTTAAGTGATTAGCGGCCTGATATGTTGCGGTCTAACAATTAGTGTTTTCTCTTTCTCTCCAAGATTGACTTTAATTATGTAAGCTCTGCCTCTACGACCAATGATCGTCCCCACCTTCCCATGATAGCGTCGGTGCGGCATCCCCTTGTGAACACTTGGGTCAATAACTATGGAAACCTTATCACCTTCCTTATATGGATAAATTATTCTACTTAAAGGTGCTAAACCTTTCTCCCTCACATTTTTACGTAATAATTTCCGAGTTCTACTTCTATACCCAACAGAGTGCTTCACCAATGCCTTCACCTAAACAACAATTTTACAATAGTTTATTTTATAGGGTAATTAATAAATATTCCACCAATTTACTTCCTATATTTCCTCAGATACAAAGATAATGGATAATTCAACGCATCTGGCTTTGAGTTGCAATATTTGAGAAAAGTTAGGTATTGTCCTATTGTTATCTCCGCTTATAAGCTCTTTCACATATAATCCGCCTTGACATTCTATGGTGGCTTTAAATCTTCGGGAATCAATAAGTTCAGTTTTAACAGAATAAACTTTTTTCACTCTAATTTTGTTAGCTCTTCTATGTAGGACACGTAATGGAGTGTACTGCCTAATTTCTCTATTAAAGAAATATTCCTCTAACTTTTTAAGAGAATTTTCATCTAATTCTCCGTCAACTTCGATTAAAGCTTGATAAACTTTTCTGGAAAATGCCGATAAAGTTTTCAGTTTTCTTACCTCTTTCCTATTAGAAAAACGAATTAATTTTACTTCTATCATACCTTTAGCGTTATCATTAATTGCCTTCTCTAAGTAAGCTAAGTCTACATTCCTACGCTTAGGATCCTTTATTTCAACAATGAATGGTCTCCCATTCCCAAGAGTTAAAGTGTCAACGTCTTCTCTCCCCGCACCATGAAAAATGCCTTCAACACCATTAGTAGCATTAAGGATGGGACCTATGATTAATTCAGAGATGGAAGTACTATAGCGTTTACCAGTATAGTTACATTGAGGACACCCCTTCCCCCAGCAATTACTACAAAACCATGTCGTCTGCGGAATACCCCTCACGAGCTTTTTATACCGACCATAAATGAAAACGGGTTTTGGATTTATTGAGATGTTAAAGTTTTCAATGTCCACTATAATAACGATGTCGGGATCATCAAATGACACTTTCTTTCCAATTATAACTTGTAATTTTTTGCCAATTAACCGGTTAAGTTCGGATTTTAGTGATTCACCAACATCAACGCCTATATGTGATCTTACAATGTCTTCTCTTTCTAAGAAATCTGCTGGTATTTTAGTGCCTATAAGAAAGGTGTTGAAATCATATTCATTAAGTATGGGTAAAATCCTCTTCACATATTCATCCAAATTTTCAAATATGTTTTTACATATGAAGCATTCTTTTACACTTTGAAAATCACACCCGATATGTTTCAATAAATCCTGCGCTGGTTTAAAGAAGCCATTACTAGCCAATACTTTTAGGTTGTCTATAGCTAAATCTTTAGATTCATCATCTTTTAACATTAAATGTGAAATCATTGTGAGTAACAATTTTATTGAATATCCTCTATCAGCATTATTTACCCCCTTACCCAATCGCGCGAAGAGTCTTCCAAAACAATGGTCGCAAAGCGGAAATTCCTTTAAAATGTTCATAGCGTTATCTAGAATTTTAGCATTAATCATTACACTTCACCTCTTGTTTATCTAAATAGTTACTTAATATCGTCAGCAAGGCACCAGGCAATTTATACTTTGAGGCAACTTTAATAGGTTTTGCATTTAATTTGATTAATAATTGCAATATGTTTGGATCGATAGATGGATAGAAAATTATGAACTTAAAATTTTTAGGAAAATGAACTTTACCAATCCACATACCTTTATCATCATTGAAAAATAAGTTACTCGAACCTTTAATCAAGCCTGAAAAATCTACTCTACTATACGAGACCCCAGGGGTTAAGAAGGCTTCCATCCCAAATCTCCCATATTTGAGATTCATGGATAAAACTTTGCGGAAAAAGCCAATGGTGGATTGCATATCTGGGCGTAAATTCCTTAATCTATCTGAGTTAAATGTTACACATAACGGATCATTAAAATGTAACAGCAACTTTACATTGGATCTTATACCATGTGAAACTAATAATGCAGAGTACACACTTGAAGAAATTAAGTATGGAAATTTATTTATCAAGCTGCTTAAGGTGTCATTAAATTTCACTATGAAAAACCTTATAGTTAAACCCCTGTAAATCCCTTTAATTTACCAAACAATTTAGTTTTTCTCTTAAACATCTTCATCATTCTTTTCATATTCTTATATTGCTCTAGAAGCTCTTGAACATCTCGAACAGATGTACCTGATCCCATCGCTATCCTACGCATCCTTGAACGATCAATAATTTCAGGTTTTTCACGCTCCTCCTTCGTCATAGATTCTATTATGGCAGAGTACCGCTTTATCTTAACCTTTGACAATTCTTGAAACTCATCTGGAAGTGATAGTGAAAATCCAGGGATTAATTGAATTAATTTATTTAATGGACCCATTTTAGAAATAGATTTAAACTGAGTTAATAGATCGTCTAAAGTAAACTTTCCAGATAGAAATCTATTAGCATCTTCCTCTGTTGGCTTATACTCTGCTAATTCAAACTTCTCAATTAATGATTCTAAATCCCCAAGGCCAAGTATTCTACTAACAAACCTCTTTGGATTAAACGTTTCAATTTCATCTATTTTCTCACCAACGCCAACAAACTTTATTGGTACACCAGTAACTGCGACTGCAGATAATGCTCCACCACCCCTTGCAGAACCATCTAACTTTGTTAAAAATATGGACCCTATTTTTGTGTTTTCATGAAAAACTTTTGCTTGAATGTAAGCTTGTTGACCAATAGTGGCATCAATAATTAACATTATTTCATCAGGCTTAATCTTTTCAGCAATTTCACGCATTTCATTCATTAAGCCCCTTTCTTCCTTATGCCGACCTGCAGTATCAACAATTATGATGTCAAAACCTTCATCAACAAATTTCTTAACACCGTTAACAGCTATTTGAACACTACTAGTCGCATTTCTCTCTCCATAAACTGGAACACCTATTTTCTCACCAAGCTGCTTCAACTGGTCAAATGCACCAGGGCGGTAATTATCAGCACAGACTAATGCAACTTTATAATTTAGCTTCTTATAATAGAATGCTAATTTGGCAGCAGAAGTTGTTTTACCAGAACCTTGAATACCTACAAGCATCATCACATATGGTTTTTTATCAGGCAACTTAACTTTATCAGAAATGTCACCACCAAGAATCTTCACCAATTCTTCGTAAACAATTTTTAATAGTAATTCTCTTTTGGAAAAACCTTGAGGAACCTTCTCTTCTCTAAGTCTTTTTTCAATGTTTTGAGAAATTTGTAAAACTAAATTTACATTTACATCAGCTTGAAGAAGAGCCCTTTGAATATCTCGTATGAACTCCTTTATGGTTTTCTCATCTATTAAAGGAGCTCTCAATATTTTTCTTATAGTTTCACTTAAGGCTTTGCTTAAAGACTCCAGTACCATATAGTTACCTCACGAATAAAGTTTTAATTACTTAGATAAATATATCGTGAACACATATATACATTCTTTTATACTTGTATTGCTGATTTCAACTTTGGGGAAAGACAACGTTAACAGCATTATTTAGTGGTGGAAAGGACTCTACCTTCGCAATATATTATGCTTTAAGCCAAGGGTATATTATAAAAAATTTAATAACCATAGAGCCTAAGAAAGACTCCATATACTGGCATTATCCAAATATCGAGTGGACAGAATTACAAGCAGAAGCCATGGGAATGCCATTAACAAAGATACATGAAGAAGGATATGATAGTATGGGAAGTCTAGAGGAGGTTCTGAAAGAACTGAAAAAGGAAAACGAAATAGTTGGTATAGTATCGGGAGTTATTTATTCTGACTTTCAAAGGAAAGTTTTAATTAAAATATGTAAGAAAGTGGGTTTAAAACTAATTACACCATTATGGATGAAAAATCCGTTAATGATACTTGATAAAATTGTGAAATGCGGAATCCGTGCAATAATAGTTTCAGTTGCCGCCCAAGGGTTAGATGAAGAATGGCTTGGAATGGAAATAAATTATGATACTATTAGCAAATTGATTGAAAAGAATAAAAGGTATGGTATAAGTTTATGTGGAGAAGGAGGGGAATATGAAACGTTTGTTTATGATGCCCCCTTCTTCAAAAAAAGAGTAAAGATAAATAAGTATGAAAAGATATGGATGAAGGATAGTGGAATTTTAAAGATAAGGGATGCAAAATTAGTTGGAAAGTAAATCGAAGTATGCCTTCTCAACTCTTTTATAGATTTCACGTTCATTTACCCTTGTTAGAAAACCGTTAAAAAGAACTATTTCACCATCTATAATGACATGTAATACGTTATGAGGAGAACATGCATAAACAATATGGGAAATTAAATTATTCTCAGATAGGGGATGCATATTTGGTGCAAAGGAGTTCAAAACAATTATATCTGCAGGAGCGTCTTCAACAATTTTTCCCAATGAGTTTATTTTATTCGTTGCAAGAGCACCATTCACAGTTCCAAAGTCGAGAACAAGTTTAGCTGAAGTTAATGAGGGATCTAAAGTGCTATGTTTATGTATCAATGCACAAAACTTCATAACTTCAAACATATTCAAAGAATTATTACTTGCGGCACCATCAGTTCCTAAGCTTACTATGACATTATTCGCTAAAAATTCACGTAAAGGTAAAACTCCACCCACCGCCAATTTCATATTTGAAATCGGACAATGTGATACTTTCACATTGTTCTCTCCTAAAAGGTTAATTTCACGTTTACTAACCCATACACAGTGAGCAGCAATTACATTTGAGAATAAAAAGCCAATATCGTTTAAATATTCAATTTCACGCTTTCCATATTTTTCTTCAAACATTGCTTGCTCCTCCATAGTTTCAGCTAAATGAATATGAATTAATCGCTTTTCCTTTTCAGCGATATCCTTACATTTCATTAACAATTCATTAGAACATGTATAAGGGGCATGAGGCCCAATCGCGCCAATTATTTTAGGTTCGTATGGTTTTACTTCATGTAGAAAAGTGTTAATCTCATTAATCATTTTATTTCTCATGTAAGAGTCATCAAAATCAAAAACGCCTATAGAAACTATTGCTTTCAACCCTGTTTCAGCAGCGGCTTTTACTGTCATCATGGGATTAAAATACATATCAAGAAATAATGTTACACCATTTTTAATCATCTCAATGCATGAAAGTAAGGCACCAATGTAACACTGTTCTGGCGTAAGCTTTCTTTCAAGAGGCCATATCTTATCTTTAAGCCATATTTCTAATGGAAGGTCATCGGCATAACCCCTAAATAGAGACATTGCAGCATGAGTATGCGTATTAATTAACCCTGGCATACAAATCTTATCTTCACAATTAATCACATACTCTGCCTCCACATCTATTTTCTTAGAAATTTCAGATATTTTACCATCCTCAATAAAGATGGAGTGATCTTTCAATATTTTACCGTCATTCTGTGTAATGATAAATTTACAATTTTCTAGTTTTATGCTACGAGCCACCAATAAGCCACCCTATAATATAGCTTTTCACTTTACCCTCATAATCTTCCTTCTACCTAAAATTTCCCAGTATTCAACCTCAACTCCTGGAGCAAGCTTTTCCTTCAACTCAGGTTCTTCGGGGGGCGTTGCATCAAATATTTCATAAGTTGACATATCCATTACTTGTAGAGATGTGGGAGTTACAGAAATTACTTGCCCAACTTTCTTTTCAATAATTGGTACTTCAACTTGAGCATCAACTGGTCCGACATATGTTCTCTTTTTACCATCGAAAACACCGATGGCAACTATTCTCACCTTTGCAGAACCATGCTTCCCAGCTTTAGATTTTTCTATATCGACAACTTTACAAGGTTCATCATCAATAACTATGAAGGACCCTACCTTTAGTGACCCCGCACTTTCTGGCCTCTTCAAAATGTACACCTCAAAAACTATTCAATTCTTCATTCCTTAAAAACATTTACATTTATATTTAGCATTCAATTACTAATTTGAGAAAGAATGAAGAAATGGAGTAAAGTTTTGTTAGCATCACGGACGGATTCGGAAAAAGCAATAAATATGGCTAAAAAAGTGTATGAGATGTTAGTATCTGAAGGTGTCGAGACATTAATTGAAAGAGAACTTTCATGGAAACTGAATATGGATAAAGGGGTTTACATCAAATGTGCTGATGTAGAGGCAATAATAGTGATTGGAGGCGATGGAACAATATTAAGAGTTGCAAATGACGTAAAGGATAAGGGAATACCAATTCTTGCGATAAACGCAGGAACTATAGGATTTCTATCAGAATTGGATTCAAACGAAATGGAGAAAGTATTGGACATTCTAAGAGGGGAATACTTTTTGAAGGAATGCACGAGAATAAAGATTTCCATGAAGGAGTTACCAGTAAAGGATCAACTAATTGAAAAAGTCGAAGAAAGTATTTATCCAGTAAGTGATGCACTAAATGAAATAGCCATTATAACTAGCGTACCATCAAAAGTTGTAAACTTGGTTGTTAAGAAGGATGGAAATGAGATATTAAGTGGGAGGGGGGATGGCTTGATAATATCAACCACTACGGGGTCTACGGCATATTCCCTCTCTGCAGGGGGACCGATAGTGGATCCAGAATTGGATGTTTTTATAATAACACCACTTTCTCCTTTAAATCTTATACAGAGGTCGATAATTGTCCCAACAAATTCAAAAATAGAGGTAAAGGTGTGTGAAGATGGAGCGGATGCACTTATAGCAATTGATGGAAGAAGTTATATACATGCACCTGCTGGGACAATATTATTGCTCGAAAAAAGCGAATTTACAACAAAGTTTATACGGTTAAAGGAAAGAAGGTTTTATGAAAAATTGAAGAAGAGAATGTCGAGGGAATTATGATATATGAAAAGAGTGCTTATTTTAGATTCTTCAGCCATAATGAATGGTTATAATCCACTGTTAGTAACTAACTGTAGGCAAATAATATCAGTTGATGCTCTGAATGAGATATTAAAAGATGATGAAAAAGCTTTGGTGGAATATGCCATTGAAATTGATAGGCTTGAAAAAGCAACACCTAAACCAGAAACTATCATGAAGGTAGAAGAAGTTGCAAGAAAAACTAATGACAGAAAATATCTTTCAAATAGCGATCTTTCAATACTAGCATTAGCATTGGATCTTATCGAAGAAGGATGGAACCCAGTTATATTAACTGATGATTTCTCAATACAAAATGTAGCAAAAGTTTTGGGAATAGAATATGCGCCAATAGCCACACGAGGTATTAGAAAAGTGATTAACTGGAAGCTGTATTGTCCAGCATGTGGAAGAAGGTATGAAGATGAAGACATAAGTGAGTGTAATGTTTGCGGAACGAAATTAAAAAGAAAACCTAGACCTTAACAAATTTAGCTATGAAGTATCCAGGCGTATCATGTTCATCAGGATAGAAGCGTTGAAGTAAATTTGACCCTTTAATAATGTTTAATCCTTGTGTACCAAGATAAAGAATCTGTTTATCCAATTCCAATGGGAAATTTTCTAAAGCATACTTCACAATAATCTCATTTTCATCTGGTGTTATAGTGCATGTTGAATATACAAGAATTCCACCTTTTTTCAAAATTTCCACAGCAGATTTAAAAAATTGCATCTGATATTGAGCACATGCAATAATATCCCTAACTGATTTATATTCGAATAATTTAGGTCTTACACCAAGTGCAGAGCATGGTGGATCCAGTAACACTTTGTCAGCCTTTAAAGATGGGTAATCTACATGGAGGTATCTAGAATCTGAAAAAATTACACTTACATTCCTTACTCCTAATCTGTTGATATTTTCTATTAACTTACTTATTTTTGACTTAGAATTATCAAAGGCGTATATTTTGGCTTTATTGGAAGTTAATTGCGCCAAATGTGTTGTCTTACCACCTGGAGCTGCACACATATCCACTATAACATCATGTGGCGTTGGTTCCAGAATAATACTAGTTAATATGGCAGGTATGTTTTGATCATAAATCTTACCAGAAGCATATTCATCTAGACATCTAATGGATGCACTTTGATATCTTGATCGCAAAACTTTAACTGCTAACCCCTTCCTCTGGTTGAGAATATCTACTTCACTTTGCATAGCGATTCCATTAGCCACAGGAAAACCTTTTTCATCAACGATAGTAACAAAATCCGATCTTGCAACACCCTTTGCTGATATAACGCCAGGAGCATAAAGATCAGCACCCACATAAACACTCTCTGCAGCTTTTTTATCTGCAACAACTATTTTCCCTTGAACTTCAATTTCAAAAGGCCCTTTAACTTTAATTAGTAAAACATCATCTAATATTGGATGAAAAACCGTTTCGATATTTTTCTCGCATAAAGACCTATATACTTCTTCAACACTAGCCTTAAGAGTATTTACGCGAATGGAATAGAATGAGGGGGGGTGCACTAATGCGCCAATTATATTACTTGTTTTTGAAAAACCGAAAAACTTACTTAAATAGGAAAAAAGTTCTTCTGAAAAGCGAGTCCCTTCAGCAAGCTTACAAGTATTGTCAGCCATAATATACAAATAGTATAAAGTAGTTGAGGTATTTAAGGTGTATTTGGGGCGGCAGGGTAAAGTAAAACTTTGTTCTCATTTTTGATGTAAATTTCAAGTGTGAGGGGGATGCTGGAAGTGTGAGTGGCGCATGAAAGGCATGGGTCATAGTTCCTTATCATTCTGGATATAGTATCATATAACCTCTCTTCAGAAACACCATACTTATCAATAACTTGTTGTGATCTGGCAACAATTTCACTTTCAATTACTGGTGTATTTTGGACGGTGGCCACTATCAAGTTTGCATACTTTATGTAGCCATAATCGTCAACCTTATAGTGATGTATAAGTAATCCCCTAGGAGCCTCTATAATACCAATACCATCACTATTCATGGGTTTCAGATTCTTTTGCAGGTAAACGGATTCCATGATTCTTTTATCATCTAATATTTCAAGAATTTTATCCAATACGTATTTGATTTCCGCTATTCTAACAATGTTATAATACTCAGAGGCGCATATTGGTGAAGGAACGTTATACAAAAATTGTTGGGCAAAGATTTCAGAATTTTCAGAATAGAATTTACCATTTATATTGAACCTAGCAAGAGGACCTACTCTATAATAACCGTTATCAATGATCTTCAAATATGGAGCTTTAGCATAACTCCAAGAAACTGCTTTTTCACATATCACCTTCAGATAATCGTTATGCTGAAAAGAGGTTAACAACTCGCCTTTTGGAGAAATGGCATGAATCTCATCTGAATGGTAGAGAGGATAACCTGACTTAGAATGTAACGACACAAAATTGCTTGGCAAACTTATAGAGTTCTCCAATATTTTACTTAACTTATCTTCGATTGTTTCAACGATGATATTAAATAGTTTTATTGATTTTGATGCTTTATCTCTCAATTCAGTTTGTTGTGAAGGTTTGAGTGGGTTAAGAAAAGTTCCAGCCATAGTTGCAGAAGGATGAATTGATGAACCACCTAAAATTTCTAGTATTTGTTGTGCAAATCCTCTAATTTCTAAAACATCTTTAACTAATGATGGATAACTTTTAATCATACCGACAAATCCAGGATTCGGTTTAATATCAGAGAATAATATGTCAGGGAGATATAGTATGAAAAAGTGAAGTAAGTGGCTGTGTAAAAATCCTGCGTAATGTAATAATTCACGTAACCTTATGATATTTTCTTTTGGGATCACTCCGAATATTTCATCCAACGCTTTAACCGATGCTAAATGGTGAGATGGAGAGCATAGACCGCATATTCTTGGTACGATTAATGGAACTTCTTCGATGGGCCTATTTATTAGTAGTTTTTCAAACCCCCTATATTCGGTTACTTGGAAATACGCATTTTCAATCTTATCATCATCTAAAACTAATGTAACTTTAGAATGTCCTTCTATTCTAGTTATTGGATGAAAAACCATTTTTTTACTCATGGCATTAATCACCTTCGTTTAATAAAGTTTAACTTAGAAGACGCTAATGTGTATCGGTATAGAAGACCTATGAGATCTCTTATTTTATTTATATCAATATCTTTTGACTTCTCATCAATCATTGACGAAATGGATGACAAAAATTTTACCGCTGCTTCATCGACATTATGGATGGGTCCCATGCAACCTCTACATGGAGTATTAGCTTTTATACATCTAGCATCACAACCAGCTCTAATTATGGGTCCAAGACAAAGCACACCTTGTTCTAAGAAGCATTTATTTGGCGTGACAGGCTCAAGGGAGAATCGTCGAATACTTTTTATAACTTTATCTTCACCAGTGTTTAGTGGACATTCATTACATATACTTTTTTCAGGTAGTATGAAAGGTTCGCCTTTTAATAAATGTTCAAACAATTTAAGAATTAGATTTTTAGGCGGTGGACACCCTGGAATGGCAATATCAATATTAACAAAATCAACAATAGGTTTAGCATTATCAATCAATTTAGGCATATCATAATCGTCAAAAGAGGTATTAGGTGAATAAACATCGTTAATTACACTTTGAATATCATGCAAGTTCAGTAATCCAGGTATACCCCCATAACAAGCGCAACTCCCAAAGGCTACAAGTAATTTACTCTTTTTACGCCAATTCAACAACTTATTTACATCTTCATGAAAACGCACATTTCCAGTTACTATTCCAATATCAACATTATCCGGTTCTTTAAAGTCGGTTAGTATGGGTGAATATACTATTTCCAAATTGTTGAAAATAACATTATCAACACGCCATATATCAAGTAATGAGTTTTCACAGCCGCTACATCCAATTAATGGAAAAATGGCTAAAGTTAGCTTGGAATTCATAGTCTATAACCTCCCACATTTAATTTCACATGGACCAAGCTTAGTTATCTTATAAGTGAAATCATCAACTATTTTGGAGAAGCGATCCCCCTCGCCAGCAGAAGCCCAGTCTATATGTAATCTATCTGGGTTTATACCCATTTCTTGTAAGAATTTTTTAAAAAATTCCACTTTCATCTTGGCTTTATAATTTCCATTTATATAATGGCAGTCTCCAGGATGGCAACCTATAATCAAAACACCATCTGCACCATGCTGAAATGCGTACAATATATGTGTTGGGTCCACACGTCCACTACACATAACTCTTACTATTCTCAAATTGGAGGAATAGGTTTTCCTTAAATTTCCTGCTAAATCTGCAGCTGCATAACCACACCAATTACATAAAAACCCAATTATTTTAGGTTTGAATACCTCCGCTTGTTGCAAGAAGCTTCATCCCATAATTGTATCCTTCACGTAATGCTTTTAAATTTAATTCCTCAGAGCCTTTTGGAACGCTATCTAAAATAGCCTTCTCTAAAGCACTATATGACACGATACCAGTTATTGCACATAAAGCACCTAAAATAACTATATTTGCAACAATTCTCCTACCAAGTGCCGTTGCTATTCTTGTGGCAGGAACTTTATATATTCTAACATTTTTCCTAGGCGCCCCTTCTACTTTTACAAGATCTTCATCCACTATTATTACTCCATTTTCACATACATAGTCTTTATAGTAATTGTATGCATCTTGGGATAGAGCAATCAATATATTGTTTGATGTTATGTATGGATAATCAATGTCCTCATCAGATATTATCACATCAGTCTTAGATCTGCTACCTCTGGCTTCAGGACCATAGGACTCTGTTTGAACAACATTTTTATTATCAAATATTGCTGAAGCTTTTCCAAGAATATATCCAGCTAAGAGTATTCCTTGCCCCCCAAGTCCGGAGATACGTATCTCCCACTTCATAAGTGGCTACCCTCCCGAAACTATTGACTTAAGTTCAAGACCGCTTTGTTCTTTAATTATTCTATAAAGTTCTTTAACGAACTCTGGCCTATCTCTATCTATGAACTCTCCAACTATTATCTTTTTATTTTTATCTATGTCAACCTGTGCAGGATCCATTCCATTTTGAATTACACTATTTTGAAGTAGATATTTTAAAACTTCTGAGGGGCCTCCAAGTTTATTATATCTTGCATACAAGGTAATGCATGGAGCAATAACTTCAATGAAAGAGAACCCTGATTTTTGGAACGCCTTCTTTATGGTTTTTATCAAAGCAAAAGGTTGAGCAATAGTCCATCTAGCAACAAAAACAGCACCAGCAGCAGTAGCAAGATATGGCAAATTGAATGGATGCTCAATATTACCATATGGCGTAGTTGTCGTTATTGATTGGAAAGGTGTGGTAGGACCGAGTTGCCCTCCTGTCATCCCATAATTGAAGTTATTTACACATATTACAAGTAAATCCACATTTCTCCTTGCTGCATGTATAAAATGATTTCCACCAATGGCAAATAAATCGCCATCCCCACTAATAACTACAACTTTTAAATGAGGTTTAGCAATTTTCACTCCCATAGCAACAGGTATAGCACGCCCATGCGTAGTGTGAAAAGAGTCAAGTGCAACATAGTTGGCTATTCTACCAGTACAGCCTATACCTGAAACAACGACAACGTTATTTAAGTCAATGCCAGATTCCATTAATGCCCTCAAGTAACAATTTAGAACGATTCCTATACCACAACCAGGACACCATATATGTGGCATTCGTTCTGATAGTATTAGATTATCTAATGGATGAGTTTCTTCATAATCTTCGAAACTCATTTCCCACTCACCTCATAAATTAAATTCAATATTTCATTAGGCGTATGAGGATCCCCTCCCATCTTTGGAAGGAAGAAGACCGGTTTCCCTTGAACGCATCTTTCAACCTCCCTAACTATCTGACCATAATTCATCTCAACTACTATGAAGGCTTTGGCATGCTTTGCATAATCAAGGAATTTACGTTGTGGAAAGGGCCATAATGTTATCAGTCTACATAAACCAACTTTTAATCCTCTTTCCCTAGCGATACGTACAGCTCTTAAGGATGATCTAGCAGGTGCACCATAAGCTACGACAACAATTTCAGCGTCTTCCATAAATCTTTCATCAACTTTTATGATTTTCTCAGAGTTTAATCGTATCTTGTCACATAGTCTCTTAACCAATTTCCAATGCACTTCAGGATCAACTGAAGAGGGGAAGCCACTGAAATCATGAGTTAAACCGGTGACATGAACTTTGAACCCTTCACCAAAACACGCCATTGGGGGTACTAGATCTTCATCCGGTTTAAAAGGTAAAAATGACTCTTTTGATAGAGGTTTTTTACGATTGACTATTTCAACTTCTTCAGGTAATTTGATAATAACCTTCTCTCTCATATGACCTACAATTTCATCTGCTAAGAGTATTACTGGGGTTCTAAATTTTTCAGCTAAGTTGAATGCTTCAATGGTCAAATCAAACATTTCTTGAACAGAGAAGGGTGATAATGCTATTATTTCATAATCACCATGGCTCCCCCATTTAGCTTGCATTACATCCCCCTGGCTTGCACGTGTAGGTTGACCTGTACTTGGTCCACCGCGCATCACGTTAACTATAACTATTGGTGCTTCAGTCATAAAAGCTAAGCCTATATTTTCCATGAATAAACTCATACCAGGACCACTTGTGGCAGTCATAACTTTTGCTCCAGCATATGATGCCCCTATTATTAATGCTATGGAAGAAAGCTCATCTTCCATTTGTATGAATACACCACCTACTTGTGGAAGTCTAGCGGCAAGTCTCTCAGCAATCTCGGTAGAGGG